>QMOE01000177.1 GCA_003648125.1 Chloroflexota bacterium | reverse complement strand
TTTCGAGACTACCTGCGCCAGCGTAAAACACCGTCATTATTCCACGTCCACATCCGCTGATTCGCCCATTCGTTCATTCGTACACCTCCGTTGCCCTCCGATACCCACTGCCCCGCCTCCGGCTCAAAGCGCAACACCATGTCCACCGGCTCACCGGTCGCGCTGCGCATCGCGCCCCATCCCGACCCCATGTAAGCGTCCACGTCAAAGTCGGTGGGGATGCGGTAATGCTCGCCCAGCAGCGTCGCCTCCTGGATACGGCCCACCTTGAACATCCGCACTGCCTCGCGCAACTCGCAGTGAGCCACCAGTTGCCAGGAGCGGACGTAAGGCATAATGTGGTAGGGATGCACTACCCGCTCACTCGTCGCCCCGCCCCGCGAGCGGGTCTCGTAGACCATGCGCACCTTGCGTCCCTCCAACAGCGCCCGGTTGAGCAGCATCAACATCTGCTGCCGGTGCTCCCGCTGCGCCGTGACCACAGGCTGGCCGACAGCCTGGCGCAGCAAGGGCGCGAACTCGGGTGGGAACAACGATTCCAGCCGAGCCGCCGCCGCTGCCAGCTCCGCCGATCCAACCCCCGTATACCCCAGCCCCGCCTGTGCCGCACCTACCTCCACCCCATACGGCGACCACTCCCGCGCACTCACCACCGCGCCCGCGCCATCTGTCTCCTGCCGCACGCTGCCCAGCCCGTCCGGGCTGTCCTCGCTCAGCATCTCTGGCACGCCGGAGGCCCAATCCCAGGCAAACGTGGTCACGTCGCCAGGTAACGCGCGTCAAACCCAACCGCTGCCACGTCTCACGGGCCGTGCGCCGGACGAGAAACCCCACGCCGACGAGAGCGAACAATCCAATCGGCAAGTTAGAGGTCAGCAGATCCAAGAAGGCGACTTGGGCAGTGCTCTCGGCCAGCGCGCTCAGGCCACCGATCAGCGGAACTTGGGAAAAGTTTAATCCCACCGCCAGCGCCGTAGCGTGTACACCAGACTCGGGGGGAATGGGGATTATACGGGCCAGGCCACGCCGCACGAACGGCAGCAAGAACACGGGAACCAGGAGCGTTGTCCCAACCACGATAAGCCCGAAAACATCCAAACGCAGCACTGCCATGCTGGGGATCTGGGCCACGAGCAGGCGTTGCATTTCCTGGTTCCGACCGAGCAGCAGTGCCAGCAGCCCTCCCAGCGCCGCCGCTGCGTCGAGCAGGAGGAGCAGTCCGTAGGTTAACCAACGCACCTTGCGGTATCGGTCACTTCACTGCGCGAGCAACGCGATTGCCAAAAATGGAGAGTAGGCCAGCAGGCTAATCAACATTGAAAGCCTCCCATATCAAAGCGCCCGCACGATCATCCCTTTGAGGTACGCCCCCTCCGGGAAAGTCAGCGCCACGGGATGATCGGCCCCCTGCGCCAAATGTCCGACGATCTGCGCCTCTCGCCCCGCGTCCAGTGCCGCGCCGAAGATGATCTTTTGGAACAGGTCGGACGTGATCGCGCCGGAACAGGAGAAAGTAAAGAGTACGCCCCCTGGTTGCAGCAATTGGAAAGCCAACAAGTTGGCGTCCTTGTAAGCCCGCGCCGCTCGCTTCACCTCTCGTCTACTGTGGGCTAGCTTGGGCGGGTCGAGCGCGATGACGTCGAAGCGGCGGCCCTGGGCGCGGTAGCCGCGCAAGACGCTAAAGACGTCATCCTCCACGTACTCGGCGTCGCATCCTTCAAAGCTGTTGAGCGCAAAGTTGCGCCGGGCCAGTTCCAACGCCGGCGCTGAGCTATCCACTAGAGTCACCCGCAAAGCGCCGCCTGCCGCCGCGTAGACCGAAAATCCCCCGCTGTAGGCGAAAGCGTCCAGCATCTCCGCCCCCGCGCAAAAGTGCGCCAGCCGCGCCCGGTTCTCCCGCTGGTCTAAATAGAAACCGGTCTTGTGCCCTTTCCGCACATCCACCAGGAAGCTATGTCCGTTCTCCAGCGCCTCCACTAATTCGGGCGGTTCCGCGCCCCACAGCAACCCCGCCCGCTTTCCCAATCCCTCTTTCGCCCGCACGTCAACGTCCGAGCGCTCGTACACGCCGCTCACGCCGTCCAGCAACTCGACCAGCAAGCTGATCAGTTCTTCCTTCCGCCGCTCGACCCCCAGTGTCAGGAACTGCACCACCAGCCAGCCGCCGTACTGATCCACGATCAGCCCCGGCAGGTAATTCGATTCGGCGTGCACCAGGCGGTAGGCAGTGGTGGAGGGGTCGTTGGCCAGGGAACGACGAGCGGCGACGGCCCGTTCCAGCCGTCGCCGCCAAAAAGCACGATCTACTTGCTCATCTTGCTGCCAGGTCAGCAATCGCACCGTGATTTGGGAGTGACGATTCAGGTAGCCCCGCGCCAGCCAGTTGCGGCCTGCGTCGAGCACGTCAACGATGTCGCCGTCCACCGCATCACCCTCAATGCGCGCAATCGCTCCGGAAAAGAGCCAGGGATGATGCTGCACCACTGGCCTGGCGCGGTTGCGCTTGAGGATAATCGTTCCACCCATATCACTGTTCAGAAACCAGGTTTTGCGGAAAAACCCGGTTTCTCGGTCAAGCGAGCACGCCGGTTTTCTTGCCAGCCCGCTCAAAAACGTCTAGCGCAAAAGCGATGTCTTCCTCCGAGTGAGCAGCCGTCACGTTGGCCCGCAGCCGCGCCAAACCGGCCGGCACTGCCGGGGAGACCACCGGCAGCACAAAGATGTTCTCCTCCTGGCATAACCTGGTCATCTGAAATGCCTTATCGTCCTCGCCGCAGATGATGGGCACAATGGGGGTCTCACTGTTAAGCGTGTCAAATCCCCGCTCCTTGAGGCCGCCCAGGAAGAGTTCGACGTTGCGGCGCAGTTTTTTCACGCGCCACAGCTCTTCCTCTATCACTTTGAACGACTCGTTGGCAGCGGCGACCTGGGCCGGAGGTAGTGAGGCTGAAAAGACGAATGCCCGCGCTACGTGCTTGAGGTAGTTGATCACTTCATAGTCACCTGCCACGTACCCACCCACACTGGGGATGGGCTTGGAAAGTGTGCCCATGTACAGGTCAATGGCTTTTTCGAGTCCAAAGTACTCCTCGATGCCGTGCCCTGTCTCGCCCAGCACACCCACGCTATGGGCCTCGTCCACCATCAACATGACATCATGCTCACGGCACAGCCGGCTGACCTCTGGCATGTTGATGATGTCGCCGTCCATGCTGAACACGGCGTCCACGACGACCAGTCGGCCAACATTGGGGTCAGTCTGTTGCAGCCGTTGTTCCAGACTGGCCATATCGTTGTGACGGAAACGCACGAACTTGGCCCCACTGAGCAGGCAGCCATCCACGATGCTGGCATGGTTGAACTTGTCGCAGATGACGACGTCGTTACGGCCCACCAGCGAAGAGACCGTCGCCAGGTTGGTGACGTAGCCGCTGGAGTAGACGATGGCCGCCTCGGCTTTTTTGAAATGGGCGATGGTCTGCTCTAACTCGTTGTGCAGCGGCAGTGTCCCGGCCAGGATGCGGACGCCGTGAGTGCCGGTACCGTAGCGAGCCAGCGCCTCCTGCGCCGCTGCCGTGATTCTCGAGTATCCCAGCAGCCCCAGGTAGCCGTAGGAGGCAAAGTTCAGCATGCGCCGCCCGCCGGTTACGACCCAGGCTCCATCCAACTCATCCAGGGCCTGGAGGTAAAAGTATAGCCCCGCTTGCTGTAGCCCGGCCACTCGTTGATTCATCATGTCAATGCGTTTTTGGATTGGATTCATAATGGGTTTTCCTCCTGAAGAGATTTCGTAGATTATAACACATTTCGCGTTTTAGGATACGTTCATTCATCTGTTGCGAGAACACCAATCATTTTTAACAACTGCACTTGGTCAATCATCGGCGTTTCCAATTGTTGCGCTTTGCGGTACTTGCTGCCGCCGGGTGATTCGCCCACCAGCAAATAGTCCGTCTTGCGGCTGACGCTGCCGGTTACTTTGCCGCCGTGCTGCTCGATCAACGCCGCCATCTCTTGGCGGGGACGGGAGAGCGTCCCGGTGATGACAAAAGTCAACCCTGCCAGTGACCCGGCCGCAGGCACGGATGGGTTTTCCTGCTCCAGCTTGACTCCGGCCCGGCGTAATTTAGCGATAAATTCCCGATTAGGACGATGGCTGAACCACTCGACGATGGCCCCGGCGGTGTGCGGCCCCATCCCCTCAATGGTCTCCAGTTCCTCCTGCCCCGCCCGCGCCAGCTCGTCCAGCGAGCGGTAGTGCTGCGCCAATAACTGGGCCACAGTCGCGCCCACGCCCCGGATGCCCAACGCGGCGACGACCTGCGCCAGCGGTCGCTCTTTGCTGGCCGCGATGGCCGCCAGCAGGTTATCCACGCTCTTTTCGGCAAAGCCCTCCAGCGGCAACAAGTCTTTTCGCTTGAGGTAATACAGATCGGCCCCGTCTCGCACCAAACCGTGCTCCACGAGGAGTTGCGCCGTCCGCTCGCCCAGCCCCTCGACGTCCATCACAGCGGCAAAGTAACCCACGCGCCGCACGCGCTGCTGGGGGCAGGCGACGTTGACGCAATAGACCGCCACCTCGTCCTGCGGCGAGACGACCGGCTCACCGCAGGAGGGACAGGCCGTCGGCAACTCGTAGACCTGCTCCTCACCCGTGCGCGCCGCCAGCACCGGCCCGACGACGTAGGGAATCACGTCGCCGGCCCGCCGCACGGTGACGGTATCACCGACGCGGATGTCCTTGCGCTCCAAGTCCTCAAAATTGTGCAGCGTGGCCTTGCGGATGGTGACGCCGCCCAATTTGACTGGCTCCAGCACAGCGAAGGGGGTCAGCGCGCCGGTGCGTCCCACGTTGACGCCGATTTCCAGCAGTCTGGTCGTCGCCTCGCGGCCGGGGAACTTGAACGCCACACCGCCGCGCGGGGCGCGTCCCACTATGCCCAGCGCCGCCCGCGTCGCCAGATCGTCCACCTTGATTACCAGGCCGTCCACTTCGTAGGGAACAGTATCCCGCTTTTCGACCCAGCCTTCGCAATAGTCAACCACCTCGTCCAGCGACTCGAAGCGGGCGATGTACGTGGAGACGGGGAAACCCAGTTCACGCAGGTAGGCCAACGTCTTCCATTGAGTGCGCGGTACGGGGCCATCAGCCTCGACGATGGCGTAGCAGAGCAGGGTCAGCGGGCGAGAGGTAGTGATGCGCGGGTCGAGTTGGCGCAGGGAGCCAGCAGCCGCGTTGCGCGGGTTGGCAAAGACTTTTTTCCCGGCCTGGGCCTGACTCTGGTTCAGCGCCTCGAAATCCTCGATCAGCATGATCGCCTCGCCGCGCACGACCAGGCGATAAGGGACGCTATCAGACCCTTTGGGTTTTCTGAAACTCAAAGGGTCTCGAACAGGGACGCGCAACGGCAGGGTGCGGATTGTGCGCAGATTGCTCGTCACGTCCTCGCCGATGTACCCATCCCCGCGCGTCGCGCCCAGGGTGAAAAAGCCATCCTCGTAGTGCAGCACTACCGTCAGCCCATCCAGCTTTGGCTCGACCACCCAGGCGGGCGGAGGAGCGTCGTCCGGGACGAGCTTGCTCACCCGCTCCCACCAGGCGCGAATCTCTGGCCCGCTGGTGGCCTTGTCCAGGCTGAGGATGGGAGCCGGGTGCTTTACTTTGACGAACCCCGCCGCTGGCTGTGCTCCCACCCGCTGTGTGGGAGAATCGGGCGTGATTAACTCGGGGTGCTCTGCCTCCAACCCGCGTAATTCGTCCATCAGTGCGTCGTATTCAGCGTCGCCGATGACTGGATCGTTCAGTACATAGTAGCGGTAGTTGTG
>QMOE01000176.1 GCA_003648125.1 Chloroflexota bacterium | reverse complement strand
CGAGCAGAGGCGGCAAAGCCGCCGGAGCCGAGGAATCTCCTGCTGCCGAACGGCGAGATTCTTCGACTCGGGGTGCTTCGCGCCCCTCGCTCAGAATGACCGGCTGACTAATTGCACAGGTCGTAAATTTTTGCGTCGGGTGGTGGCTCTTGCCTGGGAGCGCGGGCATCCCTGCCGAGGGAGGGGCGAGGCAGTGCCTCGCCCTTACGACTCCGATGACTGCCTGGGAGCGCGGGCATCCCTGCCCGCATTTTTGCGGTCAAGATGACCGCGTTCCGTGGTGCGCACGAAAATAGCGCACGCGGATCTCTACCCTCATCTCTCTTCCTGCCGATTCCCACTACTTGTCCTCTATGGCACAACCGATGTATAATAATCGGGAGCCATCAGCACCCTGGGATGGAAAATAGGAATGTCCAAACAGAAATGACGAGCGAACCCAAGACTCCACCTTACTCCGATATTGACCTCAACCGCTGGCGAGAATATGATCACGTCTGGACAGACAGCCTGTGGCTGATGGATTCCCGCGACCGCACCGGCGGCCATCAACTGGACTATCACGGCAACTTTATCCCCCAGATCGCCACCCAGACCTTTTTACGCTACACCAGGGAGAATGACATCATCCTTGATCTGTTCCTCGGATCGGGCACCTCGGCCATCGAGGCGGCACGGCTAAAGCGGCGACTGGTCGGCGTCGAACTGAAACCAGACCTGGTCGAGCACGTGCGGGCAAAAATACCCCCTACCCTGCTAGACGACCGCATCCACCTCTTGCAAGGCGATTCTACCACCGAGGAGACGGCGGCGCGCGTGCGGGAGACACTCGCGTCAATGGGTGCCGAGTACACTCAATTGCTGATGCTCCACCCACCCTACCACGATATAATCCTGTTTTCCGACGATCCCGCCGATCTCTCCAACGCCTCCAGTCTGGAGGACTTTCTCAACCTGTTCGAGACCGTCGCCCGTCACGGCTTTGACTTGCTGGAGCCAGGCCGCTTCGCCGTGCTGGTCATCGGCGACGAGTACAGCAAAGGCGAGTTGATACCTCTGGGTTTTTACTGCCTGGAACGGATGCAGCGGGCCGGATTTCACACGAAAGCCATCGTGGTCAAAAACATCACGGGTAACGAGAGGGGAAAAGGACGGGATAGTAACCTGTGGCGCTATCGGGCGCTGGCGGGCGGCTTTTACATCTTTAAGCACGAGTACGTCATCATCTTCCAAAAGCCCGCTGCCCCAGTTGATGTGCGCCGCGAACTGCTCAAGGTGAAACAAATGCCGCCCTGGGGCCGGGTACAGGGGGACGAGTGGGACCGGGCCAGCCGCTTTATCTACCGCATCCAGGAGCTAAATGCGCTGCGCCGCGAGACCAGGTGCGTGGCCGCCGAGAGAGGGCTGCCGCTGCGCGACTTTGGCAGTTACGTCATCCGCCGCTGGTACAACTTTAACACTCACCAAGCCGTGCTCGACATCATCCTGGCCCACCCGCGCACCCGGCCCGAGCCTGACCCATTTCACCACACGGTGGACTTTTACCTGGATGAGGAGGGGTTCGATCTCAAGCTGACGACCCTGCCGCGCGGCTTTGGTCACGATCTGGCCTACGCCCGCGCCCACCCGGAGGAACTGGCCCGCTGGCTGTACATCAACCAGTCGAAACAAGGGCGGTTTCACACGGCCAACCGGCTGTTCGTCATTCTGCACGACGCAGTGGCCCCCGACCGCACGTGGGAGCTACGCCGCGATTTCGAACGATTGGAGGAGACCGTTGGCGCCTTCCTCGACGAGCCACGCCTGATGCGCGTCGAGTTCGCGGATCGGGACAACAAACAACGCCGACCGCTGGCCGGCGTCATCTTTTGTGTAATATAGACCTGGCAGGTCTGGCTCACACCTCACGTCTCACAGTATCTCAATCTCCCAATCCACGATCTGCACTCTTGGGTGGTGAGTCTCAATCCAACGCACTGCCCCTGCCCGGCACCTTTACACAAGTGCCGGGCACCTGAGCAGCGGTTACAGATCACGTTTTTAACGTGGCGACTCTGATCTGTCACGCTACAAAGTTGGGGCTATTTACGTAAACGGGCGATCGCGGCGCTGATGTGCGCGCCAAAGAGGACAATCAGAACACCAATGTAGATCCACAACATGAGGGCTACCACTGTTCCCAGGGAGCCGTATATCAGTTCATAATGGACGATTCCACTGCTGAGATACCAGCTAAAGCCATTGGTGGCGATTTCGCCTGCACAAGTCGCCACCAACGCCCCCCAGAAAACCTCCGACCACCTGACCTTTGTGTTGGGCACCCCATGATACAAACCCAGGAGTATAAAAAACACAAACAAACGTGGTGCCATGCTCAACAAGTTCGCCCACAGGGAGGTTCCATTCACTGCAAGCTCTCCTACTAGAGGCACGTCCAACCGAGCTAGAACATTGAGCACTGCGTTTGAGATTGACGAGATGACTAGCATCACTGCCATGCCACCGACCATTCCCAAAGCCACCAGGCGATCTTGGAAAAAGTTGCGCGGGCTGGCTTCTGTCCAGGCGCGGTTGATGTTGCGCGCCAAGATCGTCAGAGCGCCCGTAGCCGACCAGGCCAGACCAATGAACGCTACGAGTCCTACAGTCCCCCGTAATTCGAGCACCCCTCGGATATTCCTTTCGATCAATTGTTGGGCAACGGGAAAGAACTTGTCCACAACCTCCAGTACCCACTGCTGAACCTGCTCGCTTTCCAGAATAAAACTCCCTCCAATAATCAGGGAGAGCAACAAGGGAAAAAGAGAAAAGACTGTGTAAAATGCAATGCTGGCAGCAGCTTCGTTGGCGCGCGTATCACCAAAGCGTTTGATGGCGTCACGCAGAATATCGAAAGAGCCTCGAATAAAGCCGTTGGCCCAATCGTAGAGCAGGTGTGCCTTATCAGTAAGTTTATTTCTCAAATCACCAACCATAGATTGCAATCGCGTCGTCGGTGACGCGCTCCCCTGTTGAGGCGCGCACAGGCAGCCGCGCGCCATCGGTCGTCCGGTAGAGGCCCACCAACAAACAGTCCCACGATTCCAGCGGCACGACGCGCGCATCGGCCAAAAGTTCGCCCGGCGACCAGTAGGAGGTGGGATAGTCGCCGCTCAGCGGCGGGCCGTCGCCCTGGCCGATCAGCGCTCCGTCCTTGTCGAGCAGGTGGACGAAAACGGTATAATCCTCATCCATCTCGGCCAGCACGCGCCAATAGAGCGTGACCGCCGGCGGTTCGGTGGACAGGTCGTAGCCAGCCAGTTCGACCCTGTCCCCCAGCGTGTAGGCCAGCGGGTGCGCGATCTCGTCTGCGGCCACCAGCGGCCCCGCTAGTTTTAGCAGCGGCGGCGACGATGCCGCCCCCAGCAGTTCCTCGCCCGCCAGCACGTCCACCGTGACACGGCACATGGCCGGGCCGCTCTCCTCCACCGGCAGCCGGTACACGTCGCGCACGATGTCACCCGCGCGCCACAGGTCGGGCGGGTAGCCGTCGCCAGCGGGGGTCGTGTCGCGCTGGCCCATCAGCCGTCCGCCCAGAGTCCACAGCCGCACCACGGTCCGCAGGTCGGCGGGGGGCGGGGAGAGCGTCTCCCAATAGAGCGTCACGGCGACCGTATCGCCAATCTGGGCCTCGTCAGGTTCAACCTCGGCTCCCAGCAGCCGCACGGCGCCGAAATCAACGTCACCAAACGAGGTCGCTCCGGCAGCACCGTCCGCCGAATCGAGCAGCGGCAGCGCGTAGCGGGAGGCAATGGCAAAAGGGCTGAAAACAGCGAGCGCGAGCAGCCCTGCTATTATCACACCCATCCAGCGCCGGGGCGCGACCGCCTCCCAGCCCAGCGCCAGGAGCAGCGAGAAGGCGGCGACGCCGGGAAAGAGCAGCCGCCCCTCGGCCGAGGGCGTGGTCGTCATGTAGCGGACGAGGCTGGCAAAGAGCAGCACGAACCACGCGCCCGCCAGCAGCAATCCCTCCGCGTGCGCGTCGCGCCGGGCGATCGTGCGCAGCCAGCCAACGATAGCCGCCAGCGACAGCAAGCCCAGCGCCCAAAAGACAGGCGCGGGAAACAACCCATCGTAGGGCGACCAGTAGGAAGTCCCTACGTGGCCGAACTGGCGGATCAGTTCGAGCAGGGTGATGTGCTGCACGCCGATGTCGGCCAGCCAGACGTTCCAGGCCAGCGGGTCGCCGTAGAGCGCCCAGTTGCGCCCGTACCACCAGCCCCCGATCAGTGCGACCAGGCCAAAGATGATAGCCCCCCGCCCCAGCAGTGCGCGTGTGTCTCGCTCGCGCCACCAGCTCAGCAACAGTGCCAGCGCCGCCAGCGGCAGCAGTGCCAGCGCGCTCACTTTGCTGAGCAGGGCCAGGCCCAGGATGATTCCTGAAGAAACCAGATTTTTCGGAAAAAACCCTGTTTCTCGGTCCAAGCGGATGGCGAGCCATAGCCCGAACGTACACAGGCAGGCCGTCGTCGCGTCGTTGTTCACCACGCTGCTGATGTAGACAAAGTGCGGGTTAAAGGCGGTGATGGCGGCGGCGGTCAGCGCCAGGCCGGGCCGGTTCGGCGCGACCTCGCGGGCCAGCAGGTACGCGCCCACGACCGTCGCCGCGCCCCACGGAATGGTCAGCAAGCGCAGGAGGTGGACGGCCAGCACCGCGCCCCGGTAGGGGAACGCTTCGCGCCCCGTGTGGATGAAAACGTTGGGCGCGTTGCTCTCAGAGGTGGCCGTCACTGCCGGGTGGGCGACGTTGAAGCGCGCGAAAGCGGGGAAATCGGATGTGTCTAGCGGGGCGATGAACGGCGCGGCGAGGATATAGTAGAGGGGCGGCTGACCGGCCTCGCGCAGCCACATATCCTTGCCCTCGGCCGGCTGCACGGGCAGTGCGCGATCAGCGGCCAACACTCGTATGAAAGAGAAATGCCAAATCTCGTCCGGGGCCTCAAAGAGAGGGAGGACGATGCTGTTGATCACTCCCAGCACGCAAAAGGATGCTACGATGGCGACCAGTACCCAGCGGGTCCTACTTGGCGTCACGGAGCAACTCCGCCTTGTGATAGCGGCTGACCACGTCGCTCAATCGCTTGCTGAACTGCTCCACCTCCGCCAGCCCCCATTTGTGGGCGAGGAACTTGAGCAGTGTCCACAGCGTGGCAAAGCCATAGGTCACGCTGCGGCGAAAGTTGACCGATGACGCTTCCTCAAAGTAGCGCGTCGGCACGCCGATCTCGCCGATGCGAAAGCCAAAGGCCACCGTCTGGGCGATGACCTGGCTATCGAATACAAAGTCGTCCGAGTTGAGCAGGAAGGGGATGGTCTCTAGCACCTGGCGGCGGTAGGCGCGGAAGCCGGTGTGCGCTTCGGAGAGATGTAATCCCAGCGCCAGGTTCTCGCACAGAGTGAGGAAACGATTGGCAACGATTTTGTAAAACGGCATTCCGCCGGCTCGCACCTGTCCGCCCAAAAAGCGCGAGCCTAGCATCATGTCCGCTTCGCCGCGCTGGATCGGCGCGATCAGGTCTGGAACGAGGGTCGAATCGTACTGGTAATCGGGGTGCAGCATCACGACAATGTCGGCGCCATCCTTGAGCGCCTCCAGGTAGCAAGTTTTCTGATTGCCGCCGTACCCTCTGTTCTGGACGTGGACGACGGTCTTGAACCCCAACCGGCGGGCGATCTCGACCGTCTCGTCCTGGCTGACGTCGTCCACCAGGATGATGCGATCCACGACCTCCATCGGCAGGTCGCGGTAGGTGCGTTCCAACGTCTGGGCCGCGTTGTAAGCCGGCATTATGACGACGACGCGCTCTTTCAT
>QMOE01000175.1 GCA_003648125.1 Chloroflexota bacterium | reverse complement strand
GTCCTTGGTCAGGTAAAAGGATACGATGCCGATAAATATGAGCTCTACGGCGGTGCTTACGACGCCAGCCAGTAATGCCACCGTTTGAGTCGCCAGTGGCTGGATGAGATCGGTCAGTGTGGCGATCAATTGATCGTAGGCTGGCGCCAAATCCAAGCTCAGGCCGCCGATTTGCAATGGTTGTGAGAGGAGCACCTCAATGTCGTCGCCAATACCCTGGAAATCGAGTTGGAACGAGCGCGTTTGTTCTATTAAAAGCGGCGTCAGCAGACTGACCGCCAGCGCGAGCAGGCCGAAAAAGATCAGGTAGATGGCGGCGGTGACCGCGCCGCGCGGGATGCGCGTGCGCGCGTTGACAAAGTCGACGAACGGCGCGAGCACGTAGGCGATGAGGCCGGCGATGATCAGCGGTGAGATGACCTCGCGGAAGCGTAGCACGATGGCCCCTGCGACTACCACGCTGAATACGATGACTACAATTTTGGCGGTCGCGCTCCACGGAGGAGAGATCGGAGATTGGCTTGCAGTGTTCTCTTCTGTCCGGCTGAGTGATTGTTTCATAAATTTACCTCCATTTGCTCTCTCTGCAAACTTGCGCTATACTCGTTTCGTTCGGATAAGCAAATCCAACCTGACTGAATGGAGAAGGAGGGATCATGTCCAAGCTATTTTCTTTCGCGTCCTGGAACGTGGAGCACTTTGCAAACAATAAAGAGCGCATCAAGGAAAACGTCCAGTTCATCATGGGGTCGAATCCCGATGTCTTTGCGGTTTTTGAGGTCGAAGGGAAAGACGTTTTTGGCAGTTTCGTCGAATTCATGCCGACGCATAATTTCTTTATCACCGAAGACTTGAGCAGGATGTCAACCCTGGTTGGCGTGAACCGGCGATTGACCGCTTTTATCACCCAGCGTCAAAAGTTCAAGAGTGAGATACCTACTTTGCGGCCTGGCGCGTTAGTGACATTGACGATCAACGACGAACATTATTCTATTCTATTCCTCCACATGAAAAGCTCGCCCAATCCACATTCCTGGGGGTTGCGTGATGATATGATCGGGCATGTCATCAGCCTCAAGCGCGCCCTCGATAGAGCGCCGGGCGCTCCTCCGCACGGCGCGAACTTTATTTGCGCTGGCGACTTTAATACGATGGGCATGAACGTTACGTACTCGGATAAGGATATGGACGGGGCGGAGGAGCTTGGTCGCTACGTCAGACGGCTCAGGCAAAAACGGATGAGGCTGCTATCCAAGACCGCCGATCATACCTGGTGGGGCGGTACTGAATCTTACCGGCCGAGCAACCTGGATCACGTTTTTGCGTCGGATGCTCTTGAATTTTCAAAGTTCGACGGCGCCGAAATCCTCGTGTGCGGCTGGCCCGAGCTGCCGGCGGAGACGGAGCAAATCAACTGGATTGAGGGACACTCGGATCACGCCATGCTATACGGTGAAGTGCGCGAGTAGTTGCACGCGGGTAGGGGGGACATCGGGACAGGCTGCCAGGTCCCAAAAAGTGGAACCCTAATTCTTCAGCAGTTCCAGGGGGGCCAGGCCCGCCATCAGCCGCTTTAGCCCAACCTCGTCAAAGGCTATCGTCACGATCTCGTCACCGCCATCGGCGCGACTCCCTATCACCAGCCCTTTGCCAAAAGTGGCGTGCCGCACCCGCTGCCCGGCGCGGAATTGCGAATCCTGCCTCTTGCCTTCTGCCTCCTGCCTCTTGCCTCTTGCCTCCTGCTTCTTGCCTCTTGCATCTTGCTTCTTGTTTCCTGTTCCTTGTCCCTTGCTTCCTGTTTTCTGCTTGCTCCGTCTCCACGAGCCGTTGACCAGTTCCGGCGGGAGGTCGTCCAGAAAGCGGCTGGGGATCGTATATTCCTGTTCGCCGTAGCGGGTGCGGGAAAAGGCATAGGTCAAAAAGAGCCTATCTTCCGCCCGCGTCAGGCCGACGTACATCAGCCGCCGTTCCTCGGCCATTTGCTCCGGGTCGTCGAGGGAGCGGCTGTGGGGCAGTATCCCTTCCTCCAATCCAACGATAAAGACGATGGGGAATTCCAGCCCCTTGGCGCTGTGGAGCGTGAGCAGCGTCGGCGCGTCCACCGCTTTGTCCAGGCTGTCCACGTCCGAGACGAGCGCCACGTCGGCCAAAAATTCGGTCAGCGTCAGATCCTCGTAATCGGCGGCCACGTTGCGCAACTCTAGCACGTTGGCCCAGCGATCATCTCCTTCGTCGCTGCCGTCGCGCAAATAGTCAGCGTAGTGAGTATCTTCCAATACGCGGTTCATCAACTGCGCCGTGGTCAATTGCTCCCGCGCCGCGACCCAGCCTTTCAGCATCTCCAGGAACTGTGACAACATCCGTCGCGCCCGTGTGCCCAACTCGTCCGGCATTTCCTCGAGCACCTCGTAGATTGAGACAGCGCGTTTCTTGGCCGCGTTTTCCAACACTGTCACCGTTTTTTTGCCGATGGAGCGTGGTGGGACGTTGATTACGCGCGCCATGCTCACCCCCTCGGCGGGATTGTGGATCAGCCGCAGGAAGGCGATCACGTCCTTGATCTCGCGGCGGGCGTAAAAGCGAGTGGCGCCGACCAGCCGGTAGGGCATCCCGGCGCGGACGAAGGTGTCTTCCAGGGCGCGGGATTGGGCATTGGTGCGGTACATCACGGCGCAGTCACCGGGGCATATCCTTTTCTGCGTGGTCAGGCGGGTGATGGTGTCCACGACGAATTGGGCTTCCTCGTTTTGGTCGTATGTCTCGTGGACGGCGATCTTGACGCCGCGTCCCCGCTGCGTAAAGAGCGATTTGTCGGTGCGGCTGGGATTGTGGCGGATGATGGCGCGCGCGGCGTCCAGGATGGTCTGTGTGGAGCGATAGTTCTCTTCCAGCAGGATGGTCACCATGTCTGGGTGATCGTCCCGCAACCGGCGGATGTTGCGATAGTCGGCCCCACGCCAACCGTAAATCGCTTGATCTTCGTCGGCGACGCAAAATATATTATAGTGCTGCCCCGAAAGTTGTTTCAACAACGTGTACTGCACTTGGTTCGTATCCTGGAACTCGTCCACCAGGATGTGCCGGTAGCGCATCTGGTATTTTGCCAGCACGTCCGGGTTCTGGCCGAACGCGCGCGCCGTCACCAGCAGCAGATCGTCGAAATCAAGTCCGCTGTTGGCCGTCAGCAATGCCTGGTAGCGCTCGTAGACCCGCTTGACGACCTCGCCATAATAAGTGCCGGTGCTGTACGCCTCTGGCAGGATCATCTCGTTTTTGGCGCGGGAGATGGCTCCGCGCACCGCCTGGGGACGATACAGTTTGTGGTCATAGGCCAACTCTTTGAGGGCCTGTTTGACCAGGCGAAGTTGGTCAGCGGCGTCAAAGATGGCGTAATCGCGCGGGATGCCGGCGGCCTCGTGCTCGCGGCGCAGGATGCGGGCGCAGGTGGCGTGGAACGTGCCCAGCGTCAGGCTGCGAGCGCGAGAGACGCCAAGTAGTCCCTCCAACCGCTCGCGCATCTCGCGGGCGGCCTTGTTGGTGAACGTGACCGCCATGATGCGCCAGGGAGCCACGTCCTGCTCCAGCACCAGCCAGGCGACGCGATGGGTCAGCACGCGAGTCTTGCCGCTGCCCGGTCCGGCCAGTACCAACACCGGGCCGTCGGAGGCGGCGACTGCTTTTTGTTGTGGGGGATTGAGTCCTTTGAAAAGATCCATAGTGGCGCATTGTAACACAGTCGGAGGGATGCGCCAGTTTTGGGATTTAGCTAAAGTGTGCTATCATACGGGGCGCGAGGACGATGGTATGAATCTGGAGGTTGACCAGAGCCGCAAAATTGAGCAGAGTGGCCCAACCACACTTGCCTTCTCCAACCACGAATGGGGAACGATCCAGGTATCAGCCCAGGTCAAACGGCGCGTGCTGCGATTGTTGCGCGAGCAGGGGCATAACCGGCAGACGGCAGTGAATATGACTTTTGCCGCTATGCTGGCGTTATTACTGCGCGACGTGATTGAGCGCACTGATCGAGTGATCATTGACGATGAATACACGGGGCACCGGGGATCGGTCAAGAATCAAATGCTTCAATACCTGCGCAAAATAGAGATAGAGGTTAGGCCCGGTGTGATTGTCTTTGGTTTTGTGGGCAAACATTCACCGGCGCACGAGTTAGCGTACAGGGTTTTCAGGGGTAAGATGAAGCCAGATCATTATGTGACCGGTGAGGAGTTACTGGCGCTAGTGGGATAAACGAGAATGCCGGGGACCGACTAGGCGGTAATGTGTAGATTCGGCCACGGACTGGTTACCGTGAGGAGGCTACACCACCCGGCTTCTGGTTACAGTATACCAGTTTTCAGTTTGCATGTCAAGAGTGGAAAAGAACGATGATCGTTACCCAGGAATTAAGGCTCAGCACACACGGTCACTGCGACATTCTGGACATCACGCCCCAGGTGGCGGATGCGATCAAAGGAACCGGTCTGCGATCCGGCATCGTCACCCTGTTCTGCCCCGGCTCGACCGGCGGCCTGACCACTATCGAGTACGAGAGCGGCGCGCTGGACGACTTGCGGCAGGTGTTCGACGAGATCGCACCGCCCGACCGGGACTATCGCCACCACCTGCGCTGGGGGGACGATAACGGTTGCTCACACGTCCGCGCTGCTCTGGTCGGCCCCTCGCTGACGGTGCCTTTCGTCGAAGGCCGCCTCACGCTGGGCACGTGGCAGCAGATTGTGTTTCTCGATTTCGACACCCGCCCCCGGTCGCGCCGTCTGGTGGTGCAGGTGATGGGGGAGTGAAAACGGCAAACGTCAAACGTGAAACGGCGGCAGGTCAATTATGAGCACATCGCACTCCCGATTACCAGAGAAACCAAAGAGACCGGCCTTCCCACTGCCCTGGCTCGTCGTCGCGCTGGCGGCGCTGGCGTTGGTGATTTTTTACGTCCTTGCTCCGGCGGACGGGCTGCTGGGCCGGGCGGATATGGTTGCCTACGCTGTCTGCCACCGCATAGCTTCTCACTCTTTCATCATCGGCGGGCGGCAGCTTCCGCTCTGCGCGCGCTGCACTGGCACATTCATCGGCGCGCTGGTCGGATTTTTCGGGCAGGCGGTGGTACTGCGGCGGCATCGCGCCTCTGAATTTCCCTCTGTGCTCGTCATTTTCTTTCTCGTCTGCTTTACGCTTTTTTGGGCGTCCGATGGCCTCAACTCTTATATGAACCTCATCGGTGGCCCGTACCTCTACGAACCCCAGAACTGGCTGCGGCTGATCACCGGCGCGCTGAATGGGCTGACGATGAGTGCGCTCGTCTACCCGGTCTTTAACTTTACCCTGTGGCGGAGTCCCGTCTCTGAGCGCAACATACGCACCCTGCGCGATCTGGGCGTGCTGCTCCTGCTCGAAGCTGGACTGGTTGGCCTGGTGCTCACCCGCTGGGATTTCCTGCTCTATCCCCTGGCGCTGTTGAGCGCGTTGGGAGTGCTGTTTCTCCTCACTACCGTCAACAGTATGTTGGTGCTGATGCTCACGCGGCGGGAGAACGTGGTGAAAACCTGGCGCGAGGCCGCCATTCCATTGCTGGCCGGGTTCACAGTTGCTCTCATCCAGATAGGCGCGATTGACGTGGTGAGATACGCGCTCACCGGTACGCTTTCGGGCGTCCCGCCGCTGCGATAGCGGTTGCGCTGTGCGCGCGCATGGGCTATAATTTAGATGCGTTGAAATACAGGCATATTTTGTATCTTTTCAATATTCCGGGGCAAGGCCCAAGTCTTTGTCATTGCGAGGGCGTTTTTTGCCCGAAGCAATCCCCAAAGAGCCTCGTAGGAGATTGCTTCGCCGCCTGCGG
>QMOE01000174.1 GCA_003648125.1 Chloroflexota bacterium | reverse complement strand
CCTCATAACGGGAATTGCTGCCTCTGAACAGAAAGGCAGGTTTGGAAACCTGCCCTACAGTCAGCGCGATTTCCAATCGCGGCTACAGCGCGCAAACGCCCCGGAATATTGAAAAGATACCAATCGCTATTGATAAGGCGAACTGCTTGGTGTATCTTTGGTATAGACCTGTGAGCGAATCGAAAGGAATTGATGGCGAAAATGAACACGTCTTACCGCATTGCAGCACTAGTGCTTTCTTTTCTCCTGTTGACGGGTGTGGGCGCTGCTGCGCCTGCTCCCCCTCAGCCCCTTGACCGGCCGGGCGCAGGGGAGGAGATGGCGTTGTCGCCGCCCTGGCAGCTATCCTCCCCTGAATCTGATGGCAAGATCGCGGGGGAAGGTGCGCCTATCGAGCCGGAACTGTTGCGGGCCTTGCTGCAGGCCGATGCCGACGATTCCTTCCGCGTCATCCTGCAACTGCGCGAGCAGGCTGATCTCCAGGCGGCGGTCGGTGGGGATTCGAGCGCGACCGAGACTCGCTCCCGCATCGTCTCGGCGTTACAATCCACCGCGACCAACTCCCAATTTTTGCTGCGGCCCTATCTCGACGGGGCGCAGGCGGCCGGCAGGGTCAAATCTTACATCTCTTTCTGGATCGTCAACAGCGTCGCCGTCGACGCTGACCGTGATACCATCTTTGCCCTGGCCGACCGGCCCGAAATCGCCGCCGTCCGCCTCGACCACTATCGCCAGTGGATCACTGCCGAAACTCCAATATCCAATCCTTCGACCGTGCTCAGGACAAGCGTTCAATCTCCAACCTCCACCGAATGGGGCATCACGCGCATCCGCGCCGACGAGGTCTGGGCCTCGCTCAATATCTCCGGCACAGGGGCGGTCGTGGCCGGAATGGATACCGGTGTGGATTGGTTTCATCCGGCTCTGAAAACGAGCTACCGGGGTTACAATCCCCACGGCCCGGCCAATCATACCTACAGCTGGCACGACGCCACCCCCGACGGCGCACTCTATCCGGTGGATGGTCACGGTCACGGCAGCCATACGATGGGCACCATCGTGGGACAGGAGGGCATCGGCGTGGCGCCGGGCGCGCGCTGGATCGGCGTCAAAGTTCTCAACAGCCAGGGATACGGCTATGATTCCTGGATTCACGCTGGTTTCCAGTGGCTGCTGGCCCCTGGCGGCGACTCGGCTCAAGCGCCCGATGTGGTCAATAACTCGTGGGGCAACGATAATGGTTACCTGACCACTTTCCAGCCCGACTTGCAGGCTCTACGGGCCGCCGGTATTTTTGCCACTTTTGCCAATGGGAACGAGGGGCCTGGCGGGGGCACGGTCAGTTCGCCGGCCTCTCTGCCGGAGGCGTTCGCCGTCGGTGCGACCGACTCTGACGACGAGGTAGCCAGTTTCTCCAGCCGTGGCCCTTCTCCCTGGGGGGAGATACGCCCTCACGTGGCCGCGCCGGGCGTCAACGTGTACTCCTGCCTGCCGGGGGGCGCTTATGGCTTGATGAACGGCACCTCGATGGCCGCCCCGCACGTCGCCGGAATCGCCGTCCTGCTGCGCTCGGTCAGTCACACCTTGAGCGTCACCCGGACGGCCTTTCTCATCACCAGCACCGTTGTCCCCCTGGGCGATCCAATCCCTAATAACGACACCGGCTGGGGGCGGGTGGATGCTTTTGCCGCCGTCGTCGCGTTGGAACAATCTGGCTTTGTCACGGGCGCGGTGACGCGGGTTGGGGATGGGGCAGCGGTCGCCGGGGCGACGGTTGCCGCCGCGCCGCACGGAGGTGGAAGCGGTGGAACATCCACGACCGCCGCCGACGGGAGCTATCTGCTTGCTTTGGCTCCCACCGTCTATGACGTGACCGCCTCCGCCTTTGGCTACGCTCCCGCCACCATCTATGGGGTCACAGTGACGACCGGCGCGACTACTATCGAGAACTTTTTCCTGACCGAGTTGCCCACCGGCACCTTGCGCGGCCAGATCAGCGATGATTCCACTGGCCTGCCGCTCGTCGCTGACGTTGCCGTGCTGGATACTCCTCTGGCGGACACGGCCAGCAGTTATGCCTTTGCCCTTCCCGCTGGCATCTACACCGTCCGCGCCAGTCACCTGGGCTATCGTGTCGTGACCGCCACCGTATCTATCACCGAGGGGCAGGCGACCGTCGCCGATCTGGCTCTGCCCCCGGCTCCCTCCATCCTGTTGGTGGATAGCGGCCCCTGGTACTATGGCAGTCAGATCGGTTACTTTCGTCAGGCGCTGGACGACCTGGCGTATACCTACGACGAGCGAGCCATCAAGCATTTGCCAGATGACGTGCCAATCGCTGCCGATCTGACCCCTTACGACCTCGTGGTCTGGAGCGCGCCGGATGACGCCCCCGGTTACATCGGCGCGCAGCACGCCATCACCACCTATCTCTCGACTGGCGGACGTTTGCTGTTGAGTGGGCAGGACGTGGGATTCTTGGACGGCGGCGGGTCGGGGCTTTATTGGTCTGCCTACTATCAAGAATATCTCAAGGCCCGTTACGGGAGTGATAACGCGCCGTCGCGGGTATTGGATGGTTTGGAGGGCGACATCTTTGCCGGATTGACCATCACTATCACCGGCGACGGCGGGGCCGATAATCAGGGCTTTCCCGACGAGATCGGCGTAGACGATCCCGATGCCGCCGCCTCGCTGCTGACCTACCGCGAAGGCGGTTGTGGCGGCATGCGGATCGACGTCTGCCTGGACTATCGGGCTGTCTATCTCTCTTTTGGTTTCGAGGGCATCAATGACCGGGTCGCCCGCCGGGAGGTGATGGGCCGGGCGTTGGATTGGCTGGTCGCGCCGCCGCCGGCCGCCGGGCTAGAATTGCGGCCCGCGTCGCAGGTGCACATTGGGTCGCCCGGCTCAATCGTCACCCACACCGTGCGGGTGCGGCACGTGGGGCAAGGGGGCGGTACTGATGACGTCAGCCTCGCGCTCGACGGTGCCTCCTGGCTGACTCAACTCAGCGCGCCATCTCTCTCCCTGTCCCCCTGCGCTTCCGCCACCGTCATTTTGACCGTCACTGTTCCCGCTGCTGCCGGATGGGATGCGCGGGACGTGGTCACGCTCACCGCTCAATCCTCCATTTCCCCTGCCCTGGCCCCGACCGCTGTCATAACGACCAAAGCTCCCGCCCCAATCCTGTTGGTGGACGATGATCGCTGGTATCCGCAGGAGGAAAAGTACGAGGCGGCGTTGGCGGACGACGCTTTCCCCTACGATTACTGGCACACCGGGCCGGCCGGCGACGATCCGGCGCAGGGCAGTCCTCCGCTGGACGTGTTGCAGCGTTATCCCACGCTTGTCTGGTTCACCGGCTACGACTGGTACGCGCCGCTCACCGCCGCCGAGGAAGAGTCGCTGGCGGCGTATCTCGACGACGGCGGGAGGCTGTTCCTTTCTTCCCAGGATTTCCTCTACTATCACCACGACGACCCCTTTAGCCGGAATTATCTGGGGGTGGCGGCGTATACCGAGGACGTCACGCCCACGCTGGCGGCGGGCGAGGCGGAGAACCCCATCGGCGAGCGGTTGGGGCCTTACCCGTTGAGCTATCCTTTTACCAATTGGTCAGATGCGGTCGTGCCCGCGTCTGGCGGAGCCGTTCCCTTCCGCGACCAGGAAAATCGCCCCATCTCGCTGGCGTGGCAGGAGGGGAGCTACAAGACGACCTTTTTCTCCTTCCCGTTCGAGACGCTGCCGGAGGCGGGCCGTGCCGAGGTGATGGAACGCGTCGTCGGCTGGCTGAGTTGGCTGGGCAGTTCGACCTTTGCCGCCGGCCGGGGCGCAGTCTCAGGTGGCGATGTACTGACCTATACTGCCGTCTTGCGCAACGACGGGCCGGACGCGGTCACAGCCTCGCTCTCCAATACGCTCCCGTTGAGCTTGACTATGGTTCCCGGCAGTCTGACCGGCCCCGCCGCCTACGATGCGCCCACGCGGCGGGTTTCCTGGGAGGGGGAACTTGCATCTGGAGGGGCAGTTACCTTTACCTACCGGGCCACTGTGACGCTGGGGATTCCCGACGGCGCACTCGTCGTCAACCCGGCTCGCCTGGGCCTGGAAGGCCAGGAGATTCGTTTCTACCGCGCCGCCGTGGCTCGAGTTGACGCGCCTGATTTCTCGACATCGACTTTCTGGTGCAGCCCGTCCGTCACCCGCCCTGGCCGAGTGGTCACCTGTACGCTGGCCCTCGCCAACAGTGGCGTCAAGGATGCCTCCGCGGCCATCGCTACCAATCCTTTGCCGGAAGGCACGACTTTGATTACTGGATCGCTTGTTTGGGAGGGTGGAGGCGCGACGGAACTGCTGGGCGGGGCGGTGCGCTGGGCCGGTCCGTTGAGCGCCGGTGCGCGAGTGACCGTGACGTACCAACTCACGCTGTCCGCCAATCCCATCCAGCCGCCGCTGTATAGCACGGCTTTCCTGGATGATGGGGTGGGGGGAGCGTGGAAACGGGATGCGTGGGTGCTCGTCGAGCCGTTCCGTTACTACTTTCCGCTGGTGTTCAAGAAATAAGATGCCTTCTCGATCAGTGGAAAGTAGATATAGGAAAAGTGGGTGTTCACTACCCGCAGGGTCAGGTCTATGCGGTGGGGGGAGCCATCGGTGCCGGGCGGAGCTGTCACTGTGACCGCGCCAGTGTAGGAGGCGACTGTATCTGTGCTGAAGGCGGAGGGTGTGATCCAGAAGGAAGATGATGGAGTGACACCGTCCATCGGCGTAGCGGTGAACCATTCCCCTGCTTGAGCGAGCGACCAGGTGAGCGGGTCGTCGTTTCCAGTGTTCAGCGGCGTCATCTCGTAGGCAGAGGAGAGCAGCAGTTGATCGGGAATACTGTAGACAAACGTTCGCGTGTCGGGTAGATTGCCCAGGGTGGAGGCGGCAAAGAGGCTCAGCAGTGTTTCATTGGGCAGGCCGACGAAAGCGTCGTTGTACTGCCAGTAGCCGCTCCAATAGTCTTTGTCCAGCCAGGCTGACATTTGGGGATGGTCCGGATGTGTGGTGCGGTACACGGTGTTGGGATTAAAGTCAAAGTATGATTCGTAGGCTTGTCCCAGGGTTTGGCCCTGGAACAGGTAGCGCACGAACATTTGGAAAGCGCTGCCGAACCAATCTGCATAGTAGCCGGCCGCGCCGACGTCGAAGAATGGATCCGCATACTGGGCGACGCGCCGCTTGGCTTCCTCAATACCGATGTCTGTTTTGTCGAGGCTGGAGCCTCCGGCGGTGAAGCAACCGTACAGCATGACGATACTGTTGGTCGCCAGGTGCAGGTCTTGCCGGATATCATCTGAGGAGACGAAGCGGTTTGCCAGAGCAAATCCTCCTACTGTGGGGTGGGGCATGGGGCTCCAGTACACACCGTGCCCCCGATAGAACAGAAAGTGAGCGCCGTCGGCGGCCAGTTTGATCTGTTCCCAGTCGTTGTTCGGCGCGTAGAAGCGATGCACGGTGACGCCGTTGGCTTCCAGTTCGGCGGCGGCCAGCTCCATATTGTTTTTTTCCTGATTGGTCCAACTGCCGTTGTCGCCGTCAATCGGCCCGACGATCAGAACCGCCTTGAGGGGGGGCAGGTTTTGCATCCGCGCGATGTCTCCGGCCGCCGGGGCGATAGTTTCTGGTTGAGGAGGGCAAGGCGGGGTGGATGGGGTGTGGGGGGCTGGCCCTGCGGCCAGGGTGATTTTCCCCATTCCTCCTAGCAGCAAGGTAAAGAGCGCGATCAGGCGATAGGTTTTCGATAGGGTTGTGCGGGGCATCTTTTGCTCCATTCCAGGTGTGGTTGTGTCGTTACTATCATTATAACGGGATGGAGCGAGTTCGACAATAAGCAGCTGGTACTATTGAGT
>QMOE01000173.1 GCA_003648125.1 Chloroflexota bacterium | reverse complement strand
TGGCTGCGTTCCGATGACTGGGTGAGAATGCGGGCATCCTGCGCGCCTCTTCTCATGCGACCAGGAGGGCCGCGGTCCGTTGAGTGCCTGTTGTCGCGGGCGTCCTGCCCGCCTTTTCTCATGCGACCAGGATGGCCGCGTTCCGATGGCTGCCTGGGATCGCGGGCATCCTGCCCGCCTCTTCTCATGCGACCAGGATGGCCGCGTTCCGTGGATCACCTGCTTTCGATATGGAACTTTTCCCTGCCCTCGGACGTCTTGAAAGATGCCCGCTATCGTGATGGTAATTTCTGTGCTATACTGAAACGTGAGGAGGATGATTCGATGAGAAACATATCGCTCTACAAAATCGTGGCGCTTGCCACATTGCTCAGTCTGTTGCTGGGAGCTTGCCGTCCCCAACCCACTCCTACACTCCCGCCCTACACCCCGCCCCCGCCCGGCACCGTCTCCCCCATCGTCGTGCAGCGCACGCCGGAGCGAGGCGAGGAACTGCCGCCCGATGGCGACATCGTGCTGATCTTTGACCGGGCGATGGACCAGGCTTCCGTCGCGACTGCGTTTCAGGTCAGCCCTGATGTGGCGGGCGACCTGGAGTGGACTGACGAGCGCACCGCGCGCTTCAAGCCCGCCCGCGACCTCAAGCGGGACGCCGAGTATTACGTCACGCTCGGCGCCGAGGCTAAAGCGAGCGATGGCAATCCCCTCGACGGGGCTTACCGCTTCCGCTTCCGCACAGTCGGCTACCTGGAGGTGGCCCAGGTCGTGCCCGCCCCTGGTGCGGAGGACGTGGAGGCCGCGAGCACCATCACCCTCATCTTTAACCGGCCCATCGTCCCGCTGATGGCAGTCAGTGACCCGGCCTACGCCGACTTGCCGCAGCCGGTCACCTTCGAGCCGGACATAGAGGGCAGCGGCGAATGGCTCAACACCTCCATCTACGTTTTCACCCCCGCCGAACCGCTGGCCGGGGGCACAGAGTACACCGCCCGCGTCGCCGCCGGTCTCACCGATACCACCGGCGGCCTCCTGGCCGAGGAGTATGAATGGTCCTTCTCCACCCAGCCGCCCCAGGTGGTGTGGGTCTCGCCGCAGGAGGACGAGGAACTCGTGGGGGTGGATACCGCCGTGCAGGTCACCTTCAATATGCCGGTTGATTGCGCCTCGGCGGGCAATGCGTTTAGCCTGCGCACGGGCCTGCGCGCGGTTTCCGGCGAATTCGAGTGCCAGGGAGACACGTTCACCTTTACGCCTGAGGAACGATTGGACTTTGACACGACCTACACGGCGCAGATGGCCTCCGGCGTGCGGAGCGCGGGAGGCGGTCGCGGTATGCGCGAGGACTATAAATGGCGCTTTACCACCGTCCCCCTGCCGCGCATCCTCGCTACCCGCCCCCACGACGGCCAGCAGGACGCCTGGCCCTATACCGCCTTTGAGATGGTTTTCAACGCGCCCATTGACGCCGCCACGGTGATGGATAACCTGGAAATGACGCCGCCCCTTTCACCCACCCTGGTCTATACCTACTTTAATACCTGGGACAACACCTTTGTGCTCAACTTTGGCGCGCAGCCCAGTACCGACTATGAGGTGCGCATCGGGCCAGACATCGCCGACCCCTACGGCAACACGACCGGGCAGGCGATGACAGTCCACTTCCGCACCGCCGCGCTCGACCCCTCGGCCCAAATCCACGTGCCCGGCTTGCTCGGTACCTACGACGCGCACCAACCGGCCCGCGTCGTCGTCGGTCACCTCAACACCAACCGGCTCGACCTGGCCCTCTACCGGCTCGATACGGCTGATTTCTTACGCGCCCAGCGGGGCTGGTGGGAGTACGATCCCCCTGGCAGTCCCATCCGTCAATGGACGGTTCCGGTCGAGTCCCCGCTCAACGAGACCGGCTACACGCTGGTGGAACTGGTCGCCGGCGGCGGGACGCTCGCGCCGGGCTTTTATCTGTTGGACATGCAAGCTCCCGGCGTGGAGCAGGACCGCTGGGGCCATCGCAAGTTGCTGGCCGTCTCCGAATATAACCTGACGCTCAAGGCCAGCGCAGACGAGTTGTGGGTCTGGGCCACCGACCTGGCGACCGGGCGGCCCGCCGCAGGCCTTGCATTGACGGCGCGAGACTATGAAAATCAATCCCTCGGCACGGCGACCAGCGACGAGGACGGCCTGGCTCGCTTTGATCTGGACACCCGCTACTATGGCACGGTCTATGTTGTGGGGGAGGAGCCGTTCGTCCTGGGCGGCACCGAATGGGACTGGAGCGCGGGCATCAGCCCCTGGGACTTGGGGCTAGAGCCGGGCTACGAGAACAACGACTACCGCGCCCACGTCTACACCGACCGGCCCATCTACCGGCCCGGCCAGACCATCTACTTTCGGGGCGTCGTCCGCGCCGAGGATGACGTGCGTTACAGTCTGCCCGCTGGCGGCGCAGTCCAAGTCACCATCTACGACGCGGCTGGAGAACAGGTCTATCAGGATCGCCTGACGCTGGACGAGTTCGGCGCTTTTCACGGCGAACTAGAGCTCGCCGAGGGGGCGTCGCTGGGCGGCTATACCATCGAGGCCATCTTGGGCAACGATTACTTTACGGCCGATTTTACCGTCGCCGCCTATCGCCCGCCCGAGTTCGAGGTGACGGTCACGCCGGAGGAGCCGGAACTGGCTGCCGGGCAATCCACTGCTGCTCTCGTCGGGGTGCGCTACTTTTTCGGCGGGCCTGTGGCCGAAGCGAACGTCGAGTGGAACGTGCTCTCCACCCCTTACCGCTTCGAGCCAGCCCAGTTTGGCCGCTATGATTTTTCCGACGAGGACGATCCCTGGCTTTGCCGCTGGTGCTGGTGGTGGGAGCCGCCCGCGCCCAACATCCTCCTCAGCGGCGCGGGTCAAACCGACGCCGACGGCAATCTGACCATTGCTCTGCCTACGAGCATAATGACCGGCGGACAGCGGTTGACCGTCGAGGCGACGGTCTATGGCAAAGATGGACAGGTTATCTCTGGCCGGGGTGACGTCGTCGTTCACGCGGGCGAGTTCTACGCCGGCCTGGCCCCGCAGCAGTACGTCGGCCAGGCGGGCGATGAGCTGGGTGTGGACGTGGTGACCGTGGACTGGAATGGGGAGCGTGTGCCACGTCAGGAACTCGAGGTCGAGGTCTACCGCCGCGAGTGGGTCAACACCTTTGTCGAGAACGACCTCGGCGGCGGCGCGTGGGAGTGGGAGACGGTGGACACGCTGGTGTACAGCGATACATTGACCACCGGTTCTAACGCCGAAGCGGTCATCACCTTCACGCCGGAGGAGGGCGGCTCTTACCGCGTCGTCGCCAGCGGGCGCGACCATCGCGAGCGGCGCGTGCGCAGTTCCACCTGGGTCTGGGTCAGTGGATCGGAATACGTTTCCTGGCGGCGCGAGAACAACGACCGCCTCACCCTCATCAGCGACAAGTCCACTTACGTCCCCGGCGAGACGGCTGAAATCCTCATCCCCAGCCCGTTTGAGGGGGAGCAGTGGGCCTGGATCACCGTCGAGCGGGGTGGGGTGCTGCACCAGGAGATTCTGCGCCTGGAGAGCAATTCTACCGTCTACCGGCTGCCCATCACCGCTGCCCACGCGCCCAACGTCTACGTCTCCGCCGTCATCGTCAAAGGGCCGGATGCGACCGAGCCGGCCGCCACTCACAAGGTGGGCTACGTCGCGCTGACGGTCGAGCCGGTGGAGCAGGAATTGAATATCACGCTCGAAACCCCTGGGGCCTCTGAGCCGGGCGACACGGTCTCCTGCGAGGTGCGCGCCACCGACGCCAGCGGCGAGCCGGTGCAGGCTGCCTTCTCGCTCGACCTGGTGGACAAGGCGGTGCTGAGCCTGATGCCGCGCGCCGAGGACGCCATCCGCGAAACCTTTTACGGGCGGCGCGGGCTGGGCGTCTCGACCGCCAGCGGAATGGTCATTTCAATTAACCGGCTGCTGCTGGAGCAGATGGAAGAGGTGGAAGAGACGTTATTCAACTACGCGGGAGAGCGCGGGCTGGGCGGCGGCGGCGAGGGGCTGGTTGCTGAAGCAGAGATGCCCCCTGCCGCGCCGATGCCCACTATGGTCGCCGAAGACGCGGTGGAACAGAAAGCGGCGAACGAACTGCCGCCCGGCGTCGAACTGCGGGAAGAGTTCGCGGATACCGCCTTCTGGGACGCGAACGTCGTCACGGATGAAACAGGCCGCGCCAGTGTGACCATCCAATTACCGGATAATCTGACCACCTGGGTCTTGCGGGGCGTGGGTGTGACTGCCGATACAGAGGTAGGCGAGGAGACGGCTGATCTCCTGGTCACAAAGCCGCTGCTGGTGCGGCCCGTCACGCCGCGCTTTTTCGTCGTGGACGATAGGGCGCAACTGGCCGCGCTGGTCAGTAATAACACGGGAGCGACGCAGGAGGTCGAGGTCACGCTGCACGCGGATGGACTCGCGCTGGAAGACGAGGCCGCGCAGACGGTCTCCATCCCCGATGGCGGCGAGGCCCAAGTGACGTGGTGGGTCGAGGCGGAGGATGTGGAGGCGGCGGACGTCTCCTTCAGCGCGGTCGCCGGCGACTACTCCGATGCCGCCCGCCCGCGCCTGACCACCGGCCCGGATGGGACGCTGCTCGTTCATCGCTACGTCGCGCCAGAGATCGTCGGTACCGGCGGGCAACTGGTGGACGAGGATGCCCGTACCGAGGTGATAGCCTTGCCCCCCAAGTACGACGACCGGCAAGGCGCGCTTTCCGTCCGGCTCGACCCCTCGCTGGCGGCCGGGATGGTTGACGGCCTGGATTATCTGGAGCACTTTCCCTACGAGTGTACGGAGCAGATCGTCTCCCGCTTCCTGCCGAACGTGCTGACCTATCGAGCGTTGCAAGAGCTAGAGATTAGAGATCAGGGGTTGGAGGAAAAGCTGCCTGGGTTGGTCGAAGAAGGACTGACCAAACTCTATCTGCGGCAGAACGGGGATGGCGGCTGGGGCTGGTGGCATGGGGTTGAGAGCAATCCCCACCTGACCGCCTACGTCGTTTTTGCGCTGGTCAGAGCGCAGGAGGCCGGCTTTGCGGTGCAAGTTGACAGCTTGTCCCGTGGCCTGGCCTACCTGGAGGGCGAGTTGGTAAGCGCGCGCGAGCTTCAATCCTACCGCGAGGCCAACCAACAGGCGTTCCTGCTCTACGTGATGGCCGAGGCCGGCCAGACCGGACGGGCGAGCGAGTACGTTGGCGACCTGTACAATCGCCGCGAAAAGCTGAGTCACTACGGGCGGGCCTACCTGGCGTTGACGTTGAGTCTGATTGACGAGGGCGATGACCGCATCGCCACGCTCCTCTCCGACCTGCAGAACGCGGCCATCCTCAGCGCCACCGGTGCGCACTGGGAGGAGGCAGATTACGACTACTGGGCCATGAACACCGACACTCGCTCCACGGCCGTCATCCTGGACGCGCTGGCCCGGCTCGATCCGGAAAACGCGCTCATCCCCAATGCGGTGCGCTGGCTGATGATCGCCCGCCAGGATGGCATCTGGGAGACGACGCAGGAGACCGCCTGGGCGCTGATCGCTCTCACCGATTGGATGGTCGTCACTGGCGAGCTAAAGGGCGAGTACGAGTACGGCGTGTGGCTCAACGAGGGCAGCCTGACCGAAGGAGATGTCACGCCAGATACGGTTGGCGAGCCGATCCAACTACAGGTGGACGTGGCGGACCTGTTGGCCGATGCGGGCAACCGTTTGACCATCGGACGCGGGCCGGGCGAAGGCCGACTCTACTACACCGCTCACCTCAAGGTCTACCTGCCGGTGGAGGAGATCGAGCCGCTGAATCGGGGCATCATCGTCTCCCGCCGCTACACCGACCCCGGATGCGCCGACGGGTCCAAGTGCCCGGAGG
>QMOE01000172.1 GCA_003648125.1 Chloroflexota bacterium | reverse complement strand
TGGATGCAGTGAGCGGCAATGGAGCGGGGGCCGAGGATGCCGGCCGCGTGCAGCCGATGGACGACGCGCTTACCGGACTTGCGCAGAGAGTCCTCCTGGTCGGCCTGGGCCTCGGCGACGTGGACGTGGAAGCCCATCCCCAGTTCGGACGCAGCGGCGACGCAGTCAGCGAGAGTTTCATCGGACAGAGTCAGAGAAGCGTGAAGTCCGAACGAGGCTGCAACTTGCGACTCGCGACTTGCGACTTGCCTGGCAAAACGCACATTTTCGGCGATGCCGGCCTGGGCGCGCTCGGGGCCGTCCCGGTCGGTGACCTCGTAGCAGAGGCAGGCCCGCACTCCCGCCTCCTGCACCGCTGCGGCGATGACATCGAGCGAACCATCAATCGCATTCGGGCTGGCGTGATGGTCGATCAGCGTCGTCGTGCCGTGCCGGACCGCGTCCACCAGGCAGACCAGCGCCGAGTAGCGCACGTCATCCAGAGTGAGAGCTTTATCCAGCCGCCACCAGAGCCGCTCCAGGATTTGAGTAAAGTTAGCCGGCGGCTCACCGGGGAGAGCCATCCCTCTGGCAAAGGCTCCGTAAAAGTGGGTGTGGGCGCACAAAGAACCAGGGAGCACCAATTGACCCGCCGCGTCCCATCGCTCGGCGGCGGGATAGCGGGAGGTCAGTGCGGCAGTCGTGCCCAGCGCGGCGATGTTGCCGCCCTCGATAAAGATAGCGCCATCCTCAATCAGACGGGGATCATCCCCCAAAGTAGCTAAACGCGCGTGAGTGATCAGCATCGGTATCCTCCATTGGTTGGACTCGGGCGAACCAGGAAAAACCCGCGTTCATCCATTCGCATCCGACGATAAAATTGTATACGGAAAGTCAAAGGATGGCAAGTCAAACACGTGGTCGTCATGTATCTTCTCAATATCTTGGGGGAACGCGACCATCTCGGTCACCAGATGCCAGCAAGATGCTGGTGTTCCTCCACCTCACCCCCATTTATTGAAAAGATACGTCATCATTTTGAGCAGAGCGACCTGATTGATTGGCGAAGCCCTGGAGGGTATATTGCGCTTGCGTCAGAGAAATTTCTTCAGGTTGTGCTCCACGGCGTAAGCAGCGGCCTCGGCCCGATTAGTCAAGTCCAGCTTTCTCAGGACACTGCTGACATAGTTGCGCACCGTCCCCTCTCCCAGGAACATGGCCCCGGCAATCTCTCGGTTCGTCTTCCCCTCGGCCACGTGAGCCAAGACGCGCATCTCTTGATCGGTGAGGTCCATGAAAGCCTCCTCTTGCTCCTTGCGCGCCGCTTCGCGCACGCGGGCAAAGACCTGCTGCGTGAGAGTTGGGTCTAACAACGCCTCCCCCCGCCCCACTGCCTCGACCGCCTGGATCAGGTCATTGCTGCCGATTTGCTTGAGCACGTAGCCGCACGCCCCGGCAGAGATAGCGTCGAACAGCATCTCATCCTCGGCGTAGGAGGTGAGCATGATGACCTTGATCATCGGCGCCTGCTCGACGATCTTGCGGCAGGCATCAATGCCGCTGCCGCCCGGCAGTCGGATGTCCATGACCACGACGTCGGGCCGCAGCAGCAGGGCTTTCTGCACAGCTTCCCTGGCCGTGGCAGCCTCGTCCACGACCGTAAAACCGGGATGGCGCTCAAGGAGGGTGCTCAAGCCCAGCCGCACCACCTCGTGATCGTCCACGATGAGGATTCTGAGTGTCATATCACCTCCAGAAACGCGGCTATCCGGGCCGCATGCGAGCAAGATGCTCGCGTTCCTGTCGCTTACATCTAATAAGGCACGGCAAGAGTCAGCGTCATGCCCTGATTTGGCCGCGTGTCAATATCCAGCGCGCCATCTACCAGGCGGGCGCGCTCGCGCATGTTCCTCAGTCCGTGTCCCTTGTTGACCGGCAAGTTTGAGATTCCCACCCCGTCGTCGGAGATGATGAGTTGTAATTCACTGGTGTTGTATTGCAAGCATACCTCGACCCGCCGGGCCTGTGCGTGCCGGGCTACGTTGGTCAGCGCCTCGCGCGCGATTTGGAAAATATGCTGACGACGCTCAGCCCCCAACCCCCCTTCGCTCTCGCCCTCCACGACAAAGTTCGTCTCCAGCAGGGTATTGACGCGAAACTCGTCGAGCATTTTGTTCAGACCAGTTTCCAAATCGTCGGCCGGCCTCTCGCCGCGCAAGTCAAAGATGTAGCGCCGAATGTCCTGAATCGTCTGGTTCAGGCTATCTATCGCGCGCGTTAGCTGGTAGCGCGCCACCTCTGGTTCATCAGCAATACTGTGCTGCCCTCCTTCCAGCATCAGCCCGGCGGCGTAAATGGACTGGATGATGCCATCGTGCAGCTCCCGCCCAATGCGCTCCCGCTCTCTGACCAGCACCTGCCTGCGCTCCGCATTCTCCAGCCACAGTTCAATCTCGCTCAAGATCACGCTCAGCGTCCGCACGATTCCATAGGTGATGGCGACGCCACATAGACCACGGATAAGCGAGATGGGGACACCTGTCACTTGCAGAAGCGTCTCCTGGTTGAGCCAGTTGGCGGGGAAGAAAGGGGCGGCCGGGCCGATCAGTCCCCCAAAAAGAGCAAATGCTCCCAGGGCAACCCCAGTCACGCGCAGGTGAACCTTGACCAGCCCCATCCGCTCGCGCCCGATGGTGCGGTACGCCTGGCGGCGCAGTCCCCACGCTCCCAGCATTCCCCCTGGCAGAGCCAGGCCATAGCGGGCGATAATTTCACCGTCGAGCAAAACTCGCTCCGTTGGCACACCGGCCACGCGAGCGACGATCAAGCCGATCATCCATACGGCAGAGATACCCCCGGCAATCGTCCAACATTCCTGGTCTCGCCTTTCCAGTGAGATGAACGTCTGCAAGGCAAAAGTCAACAGAAAAGCGTAGCCTGTGCCCAGCAAAAGCAATCGCAGCCAGGAGAGCAAGAGGGACGAATCACTTGCCCACAAGGGGCTCCATGCCACCAGTGCCTCACAGAACCCAAAAGCGGCCAGGAGCAAGAGATTGCGCGCCACCTCTACCCGCGCGCTGCGGCGAGCCAAAGAGAGGGTGGAAAAGCCCAGCACAAAAAAGGCCTGTCCGTAAAAGAGGGCCAACACCAACGCCATCAACAAGACCTCCGAGGTCTCCGCTAGAGCCTCACAGGTGTAAACTATGCCGTATTTGCTGTGTACTACTTTGAAAATAGACTTACCTTTGTAGGTCACGCTTGCAGCGTGACGGATCAAGGTCGTCACGTTAAAAACGTGACCTACATTTCTCCCAACGACCTAACTTTCTTCTACCGATTGTCTCGAATTATACCAGCGATACCCTGCCAGGCAAGAGTCATCCACTCGCAGGGGCGATTTCCCATCAATAGTAAAACTGATCCGTCAGCACCTTGCCCGCTTCGTCAACCTCCACTCCCTCCATCTCGAGCAGGGCGCGCTTCATGTCGAGGCCACCCCGGAATCCGCCCAACCGGCCATCGGCCCTGATCGTTCGATGGCAGGGGATGATGATGGGGAAGGGGTTGCGCGCCAGAGCGTTGCCGACCGCCCGTGCGGCCCTCGGAACTCGCAGGCTTTTGGCGATTCTCCCATAGGTGCTCACCTGTCCTCTTGGAATCCCGTGTTCGGCCACGAGTACTCTTCTTTGGAACGCGGAATATCGTTCGAGCGCCAGGAGAGCCAGTTCAAATTCCACGGCTTCTCCTGCCAGAAAGGCTTGCAGTCGCTCGCCGAGTTCCGCTATCGCGGGGCACGAGAGAGAGCTTGCGCCGGGAAAGTTCACCTGGACAATGTCCTCCGCCGGCGTGTGTTCGTCGGGGAGAAACAGGCGATATACCTTTGGCCCGGTCTCGATCTCCCACCAGACGATGCTCAGCGTACCAAAAGCGGATGGCACGAGCACGTATGAGAATGGGCCTAGTTTCATTTCCATACCCCCTCCGCTACGATTATACACACAAATCGTCTGCAGGCCAATCGCGCGCTCACAAAACAACTCGCCCCGACCCACGCAACGGGGCCGGGGCGAGTTTCCAATCTCTAATATCCAATCCCTACCCCACCACTTCCACCCGCACCGCGCAGACCTTGTACTCTGGTATTCCAGAATCCGGGTCGAGGGCGGCATTGGTGAGCGCATTAGCGGCGGCTTCGGCAAAGTGGAAGGGGATGAAAACAACACCCGGCTTGATGCGTGGCGTGACCCGCACGGCCAGCTCTATCTCCCCGCGCCGGCTGGCGATGCGCACCCGGCGGTTGCCGTCCAACCCAATCCGAGCGGCGTCGTCTGGGTGCATCTCCACGTAAGCCTCCCGGACTTCCTGATCCAGCTTTTCCGAGCGGCGCGTCATTGTGCCGGTGTGCCAGTGGAACATCAAACGCCCGGTGGTCAGAATGAAGGGGTACTCGTCGTCGGGCAACTCGGCCGCCTCGTGGAACTCGACGGCGTAAAAATGACCCCGGCCGCGGCTGAATTTGCCCTTGTGTAAATAAGGCGTGCCGGGATGGTCGGCGGTCGGCACCGGCCACTGGAGGAAACCCTCTTTCTCCAGCCGCTCGTAGGAGACTCCGCCATAGATGGGGGTAAACCGGGCCATCTCGTCCATCACCTCTTCCGCCGAACCAAAATCAAAGCAGGCGGCCCCCATACGTTGCGCCAGTTGGCAGACGATCTCCCAATCCGCTCTGGAATCTCCCAGCGGCTCGACCGCCTTACGCACCCGCTGGATGCGCCGGTCGGTGCCGGTGAAGGTACCATTCCTTTCGGCAAAAGACGTGCCCGGCAGAACCACGTCGGCCAGTTTTGCCGTCTCGGTGAGAAAAATATCCTGTACCACCAGGAAATCCAATTGCTGCAAACAGTGACGGACATGATTGACGTCGGGATCGGAGAGCATGGGGTTCTCGGCCATCACGTAGAGGGCACGCACGTCGCCAGAGCAAGCCGCATCCATCATCTGCGTCACGGTCAATCCCACCTGGTCGGAGAGACCTTCCACGCCCCAGCCTGCCTCGAACTTGGCCTTTAGCTCCGGCACGGTCACCTTTTGGTAGCCGGGGTAGACGTTGGGCAATCCGCCCAGGTCGCAGGCCCCCTGGACGTTGTTCTGACCGCGCAAAGGGTTGACCCCTCCCCCAGCCACGCCCATATTGCCGGTCAGCATCGCCAGGTTGGCGCAGGATTTGACGTTATCGGTGCCGGAGGTGTGTTGAGTGATACCCATGGCATAGAGGATGGCGGCCGGCTTGCTGGTGGCGTACATGCGCGCCGCTTTCCGCAGGTCGTCGGCGGGAATGGAGGTAATCCCTTCCACCCGCTCCGGCGTGTATTCCATCACCACCTGCTTCAGTTCCTCGTACCCCTCGGTACGCTCCTCGACAAAGGTTTTATCCTCCAGCCCCTCGCTGATAATGACGTTCATCAAACCGTTGAGCCAGGCGACGTTGGTGCCGGGCCGGACGCGCAAGTAGATGTCGGCCAACCGGGCGATCTGCACCTCACGGGGGTCCACGACGATGACCTCGGCTCCTCGTTCCTGCGCCTCCATCACGTGACTGGCGACCAGGGGATGGGCCTCGGTGGTGTTGGAGCCGGTGATGAGAAAGCACTGCGTGTGCTCGCTGAACTCGGGGACAGAGTTGGTCATCGCTCCACTGCCGAACGCGGCGGCCAGACCGGCCACCGTGGGAGCGTGTCAGAGCCGAGCGCAGTGATCCACATTGTTCGTTTTGATCACCGCGCGGGCGAATTTCTGCAAGAGATAATTTTCCTCGTTGGTACACTTGGCCGAAGCCAGGAAGCCAATGGAATCAGGGCCGAACTCGCCGTGGATGGTGGCGAGTTTCTCAGCTACCAGCGTCAGCGCCTCGTCCCACGTCGCCTCCTCGAAATTATCGCCCCGCCGGATGAGGGGTGT
>QMOE01000171.1 GCA_003648125.1 Chloroflexota bacterium | reverse complement strand
TGGGTCCAGGCGGTGCAGGGCCGAATCGGCGGCCACGTACATACCAGGAATCAGCAAATTCACGCCCCACCCTCCAAGAGTCTATGGGCCTGGGCAATCTCGGCGGCGGCCTCCTCCGGCAAAAGCCTGTCGGTGCGCACCGGCCACCCCGCCTCGCGCAGTGTCTGGAGCAAAGCCACCGGCTGCGGCACGTCCAGTCCAGCGGCGCGGAGCAATGGCCCGTCGCTCAATATCCGGCGCGCTGGCCCATCAGAAACCACCTCTCCCTCCTTCAACACCACCGCCCGCTCCACCACGCGGGCCAACTCGTCCAGATTGTGAGATACTATGATCAGTGTCAGGCTACCCTGCCAGTCCTGTATCCGCGCCAACAACTCTCGCCGCCCCTGTGGGTCCAGCCCAGCCGTCGGTTCGTCCAAGATCAGCACCTCGGGCTGCAAGCTCAAGATGCTCGCCAGCGCCACCCGGCGCATCTCGCCACCGCTCAACGTAAATGGCGACCGCTCCTCCATCGCCGCCTGGGCCAGACCTACCACCTCTAGCGCCCAGCGCACCCGCGCAGCGATCTCGGCTTCCCCAAGCCCCAGGTTGTGCGGCCCAAAGGCCACCTCGCGAAACACGGTCTGTTCAAATATCTGGGCCTCCGGGTACTGAAAGGCCAACCCCATCTGTCGCCGCCGGGCGCGAGCCTCGGTCGTGCGCGCGTGGGCCGCTACACCATCTAGCAACACCCGGCCAGTCGTGGGTTTCAGCAACCCGACCAGGTGCTGTACCAGGGTGGATTTGCCGGAACCGGTCGGGCCGAGGATGCCAACCCGCTCCCCGGCTCTAATCTCCAGGCTCACTCCACGCAGGGCCGCGCGCTCCAGGGGAGTGCCTGACGAGTATGTGTGGACGAGGTTCTCGACCCGGATCAGCACAGCGCCCTCGCCAGCGTCTCTACCGTCAGCAAGCCGGTTGGCAGCTTTATCCCCTGTTCTCGCAAGCGATGGGCGATCTCGGCGGCCGGGGGCAGATCCAGTCCCAGCGCCCACAGCCGCTTCCCCTCCTCAAATATCTCTTCCGGCGGGCCGTCCATCACGATGCGACCCTCGTGCATCACCAACACCCGCTCGGTGGCAACCGCCTCGTCCATAGACTGGGTGATCAGTATCACAGTGAGCGATTCTTCAGCGTTGAGCCGCCGGATGGTTTCCAACACCCGCCGGCGGCCCGGCGGATCGAGCATAGAGGTCGGCTCGTCAAAGAGGATGCACGCGGGGCGCGTCGCCAGGGCGCCGGCGATGGCTACCAGTTGCTTCTGGCCGCCGGAGAGCATCTGCGGGGGCTGGATGCGATAGTCCTGCAAGCCGACGATTTCCAACGCCTCGTCCACTCGCCGGCGAATCTCTTTTGGCGGGAGGGCCTGGTTCTCGGGGCCAAAGGCCACGTCCTCCTCCACGGTGCTGGCGACGAGTTGATTTTCCGGGTTCTGGAACACCATCCCCACCCGCTGCCGCACCTTCCACAGGTGGCGCGGGTCAGAAGTCAAGAGGCCATCCACCCAGACCTGTCCCGCCGTAGGGAGCAGCAGTCCGTTGATGTGCTGGGCCAGCGTGGACTTGCCCGAGCCGTTCGGCCCGACGAGAGCCACAAACTCTCCCCGCTCGACGGTCAAGTCCACGCCCTGCAGGGCCACGGCCTGCCCGCCATCCATCAGCGGGTAGATGTGGCTCAGCCCCCGAATTTGGATAAAGGGGCGCGCCAAGTCAATCAAGTTCTGCGGCGATCCGGCCCTTTCCCGTTGCCCGCAGAGCCGCGACGACGGGGATAGTGACGACCACGGCCACGACGGCTTCGATGGGAACGTTCATCAAGAGGACAGGCGATAACAGCGCCACCGGGAACGTGCCCAGCCACATCAAGAGTCCCAGCACGCCGACTGTGTTGGTCAATGTGCCGACCAGCCCGGCAGCGCCAGCAGCCAGCGCGCGCCAGCGTCGCAGGGAGCGATAAGTATAGTAAGCCAGGATGCCAATCAAGATGCGCGGCAGGAAAGCGGCCAACAAAGCGAGCAACAAATTGCCATCGGCAAAAGTCATAAAGACGGCGCTGTAGAGATACCAGGACGAGATAGCCAGCACCAATCCCACCAGGCCGCCGACAATGGGACCGGAGAGAATTCCGGCGATAATGGCCGGCAGGTGCAGAGTGGTAGCCGCCTCCGTGGGATTGGGGACAGGGATCAATCCCAGCGGCGTAAAGGCCAACACGATAGCCAGCGCCCCAAAGATGCCGGCTATAGCCAAATCAAAGGTACCGAGTCGCAACCGACCCGTGACAGCAGGTTGATTCTGTTCCATAGTTGTTTCCTCCTCGCGTCAAATTAGCTGAAAACCAAGAGACATAGAATGGCCAAGGGACAAATTGTCAATTTGCCCTACATTGGCCCCAGGAACCAGGATGTTACGTTTATCAAAAAACCCACCGCCTCGTGGAGCCGTGGCAGACGTATTATACCAAATAGGGACAGGATGACAAAGATTGAGGTAGCTCGGCGGCGGCGGCGTTCTCGACGGTTCAGCCACACCATCGTAAAACAAGCAGCCCTGGATCAAGAAACGGGTCAGCGACTTTTATATTCCCCCAAAGTATGCTACAATATGTTCAATCTCTTGTTCTAGTTTGGCAAGGTCGTCAGTAGAGGAGGCAAGACAATGTCTGAGGAACCGAAAAAAGGCGCGAAATTATTGGCTTTCTGGCTATTTGGCACAGTGGTGATCGTCTTTGCGGCAATCACGGCCTACATCATGATGTTCGCCGGGCCGGCGGGAGGAATCTTTACCGCTCTCAAGGCTGGCTTTCCCATCTGGGGCATCACGGCCCTGGCCGCCATCGTCATCTACGCCGTTTACTACTTTTACGATAAAAGCAAGAGCTAGACGGCCAATACAACCAGTCTCAATCTGAGGTGTCATTGCGAGCCCCGGACGGTTTTCCCGAGGCGAAGCAATCTCCCCCAGTCGCTTGGAGATTGCTTCGTCGCAAAAAACGCTTCTCGCAATGACATAATGAGAATTGCTGAATACGACAGTCCCAATTGGACGCTGTCCCACAGAGCGACTGGCAGCGGATGTCTGTGGCTGCACCCCAGGTATGGGCGCGCTCCTGTTCAACCCATTGACAGGTATCTCATCTCGTGTTAAAATGCTGCCCAGTCGAGGATAATGATGGAGTACACGTTTCCCACCCCTAGCAGCCCGCCACCGCGCCCGTTTCGAGGGTTCGGTTAGCGCTGCCTGGGCATCGCCAGTTTTTTGCCCGCCCTGCCAGCCTTCCGACCTCGGAAGGCTGGTTTTGTTATGATATTCTCAGCAATTCCCGTTATGGGTGAAAAGTCAGGTCGTAGCCGCGATTTCGCAATCGCGCAGGGTTGCTTTACGTGGGAAAACAGCCGCGATTTGGAAATCGCGGCTACAAAACGGGAATTGCTGTGATATCCTGACATCAAGGAGGAATAGTTACAATGAAAATGAGTAAACTTTTTGGCCAGACCTTGCGGCAGCCGCCGGCAGGCGCGCAGATTGCCAGCCATCAATTGCTCGTCCAGGCGGGATTCATACGCCAGTTGGGAGCCGGTATCTTTAGCTATCTGCACCTGGCGCGGCGTTCGATGACTAAAATCGAAAATATCCTGCGGGATGAGATGAACGGTATCGGCGGGCAAGAGATCACCATGCCTGTCATCCATCCGGCCGACGTTTGGAAAGAGACCGGACGCTGGTATCAGATCGGCTCGGAGATGGGGCGCTTCCGCGACAAGAACGATCACGATATGGTGCTGGCCATGACCCACGAGGAAGTCGTCGCTTCGCTGGTGCGCACGGAAATCAGCTCCCACAAGCAACTGCCCCGCCTGATCTACCACATTCAGACCAAATGGCGCGACGACCCGCGCCCCCGCGCTGGTCTGATCCGGGTCAGAGAGTTTACTATGAAGGATAGCTACAGCCTGGATGCGGATTGGAAGGGGCTGGATACTCAGTATCGCGCTCACTATCAGGCTTACTTTAACATTTTTCATCGTTGTGGCTTGCATGTGGCAGCGGTCAAATCGGACGTGGGGATGATGGGGGGCAAGATCGCTCACGAGTTCATGTACCTGACCCCGATTGGAGAGGATACTCTGATCATCTGCGACGAGTGCGGCTATATGGCTAATCGCCAGGTTGCCCGGTTCAAAAAGCCCATTCCGTCCCCGGAGCAGCCGCGGCCGATTGAAAAAGTCGCCACGCCGGAGACGACCACGATCAAGGGACTGGCGGAACTGTTGGGCGTGCCGGCCTCAAAAACCGCCAAAGCGGTCTTTAAGATAGCGACGATCACCGAGGAACGGGAAGACGTGGAGAAATTCATCTTCGCCGTCGTGCGCGGCGATATGGATGTGAACGACACCAAGCTGACCAACGCTCTGCAAGCCAAATCTCTGCGCCCGGCGCGGGAGGAGGAAATCAGAGCCGTGGGCGCGGTTCCTGGCTATGCCTCTCCCATAGGGATCGAGAACGTGCTGGTGGTCGTGGACGATCTCATCCCCGAGTCGCCCAATCTAGTGGCCGGCGCTAACGAGGATGGATATCACCTGCTGAACGTCAACTATGGGCGGGACTATCAGGCCGACGTGGTCGAGGATATCGTCGTGGCCGAGGATGGATATGCCTGCTCCAAGTGCGGCGCTGCGATGCGGGTCTCGAAAGGGGTAGAGGTGGGCAACATTTTCAAGCTCGGCTCCCGCTACACCGAGGCCCTGGGTTGTACATTCTCGGACCAAGATGGGCAAGATAAACCGGTGATTATGGGGTCTTATGGCATCGGCGTGGGGCGGTTGCTCGCCTGTGTGGCCGAAGAGTACCACGATGAGCAGGGGATCATCTGGCCGATCACGGTAGCGCCTTATCAAGTTTATCTGATAGCTCTGCAAGGCGGCGAGGAAGCGGCCAAGCAATTGTACGCCGATTTGCAGTCCGCCAACGTCGAGGTGCTGTACGACGACCGCGATGAGAGAGCGGGCGTCAAGTTCAACGACGCCGATTTGATAGGCATCCCCATCCGGTTGACGGTGAGCAAACGGTCGCTCAAGGCCGGGGGCATTGAGCTAAAATTGCGCCGCAGCGCGGAGCGCACGGTCATTCCGCAAGGTGAGATAGTCTCCCGCGTCACGGGTCAAATTGAGGCTTTGGAGGCAGAGATTGCCGAGAGAGTGGTAACGGTAGCCTACAACGATTGATAGACTCGGTAACCTAAAACGCGGTTAAAAACCGCGCCTACATTACGACTCTTGAACCAGCGCCACGATGCGCTCGTAGCCGTTCTCGATCAACTGCTCTAACTCTTTGGCCGTGTATGCATATTCCTGGCGCGTGCCCCCGTACGGGTCGCGGATAGAGTATGCCGGGCCGGACATCTCGCTGAGCAGATGTACCTTGTGGATGTGTTCGGGGAAAGCTGCCGACAGCGCCTCGGCGTGGCTCTGTGTCATTGTCAGCACCAGGGCCGCCTCGGTCACCATTTGGCGAGTGACGTTGCGCGAGCAGTGATGGCGCAGGTCAAGCCCGCGCCGGGCCATTTCCGCAATAGCGTGGTCGCTCGCCGGACATCCGTCGGTCGTCCAGACGCCGGCTGATTTCACCTGCCAATTCTGTCGCGCCTCGTCGCGGGCCAGCCGCGCCTGCAACAGCACCTCTGCCATCGGGGAGCGACAGATGTTTCCGGTGCAGACGATGAGTATTACCGGCATTGTGGGTTCTGCCTTTTAGCCTCGAACGATTCTACCAACGCCATCAGCCCTCCGGCCACTATCGAGTGCCCGCCCAGCACGACCGGCACGCGCGCCTCTGCCGCCGCTTGGGTGAAACGGCGCAAGAATGGTTCTTTGATTTTATCCCAGCGGTACAGGTCAGAGTTGAAG
>QMOE01000170.1 GCA_003648125.1 Chloroflexota bacterium | reverse complement strand
TTTGATATTGGATTTAAGAAAAATTCACTTTACACGTCAAAAAGTTAATTTTTTCAAGTTTAAAATCTCTGTGCTCTCTGTGTCTCTGTGGTAAAATTCTAGTTTTTTCAGTAGAGCCATTGACAATTTGTCCCACGCTCCAAAGGCGGTATAATCCCCGTATGCGCGGAAAAAACAGCCATCTATACCTCACCGCCTTTGCCGGCGGACTGACCTCGCTGACGGTCGAGATGGCCGCCTCTAGCCTGCTGCGCCCCCACTTTGGCACGGCCAACCTGGTCTGGGCGACCATCATCGGGTTGATCATGCTCTACCTGACGGCGGGCTACTTTCTCGGCGGGCGCTGGGCGGATAGATCCCCCCACCCCGCCACGCTCTACCAGATCGTGGCCTGGGCCGCTTTTCTGGTCGGGATTGTGCCCTTTGCCGCTTACCCGGTGCTCGCGTTAGCGACGCCAGCTTTTGAGAATTTCGACGCCGTGATGCTCGGCGGTTCCTTTGTCGCAGTGCTGATCCTCTTTAGCCTGCCCGTCACGCTGATGGGCTGCATCTCTCCATTCGTCATTCGACTGGCGATGGAGGATGTGACGAGCGCCGGGCAGACCGCCGGCCGCGTCTACGCCATCTCGACCGCCGGCAGCTTTTTAGGCTCATTCCTCCCCGACCTGCTGCTCGTACCCACCATCGGCACGCGCAATACTTTTGTCTTGCTGGCGCTGTTTCTGTTGACCGTCGCACTCACGGGGCTGGCCCGCAGCGGGGGCCGCCGCTGGCTCTTGTATCTCTGGATGCCGGCCGTCATCCTCCTGCTGGCACTGCTCCTGCGCGGACAACCGGTCAAGGCGGCGGAGAACAGTATCTATGAAACCGAGTCGGCCTACAACTATATCCAGGTGGTGGAGAAGAACGGCTGCCGCCAACTGCTGCTGAACGAGGGGCAGGGCATCCACTCCGTCTACTGCCCCGGTCAACTGCGCACTCCCGGCCCGTGGGATTACTTTCTCATCGCCCCCTACTTTAACCCTCCGCCCTACACTCCCGACCGGGTCACGAGCGTGGCCCTCATCGGGCTGGCCGGCGGCACGATGGCCCGCCAGTTTACCGAGGTCTATGGCCCGTTGCCGATTGATGGGGTGGAGATTGATCCCGCAATCGCGCGCGTGGGGCGCGAGTTCTTTGAGATGTACCAGCCCAACCTGAACGTCATCGTCGCCGACGGACGGTACGCGCTGACGCGCTCGCCCCGCCGCTACACCGTCATCGGGGTGGACGCTTACCGGTTGCCCTACATCCCGCCGCACCTGACGACGGTCGAGTTTTTCCAGCAGGTGCGCGACCATCTCACCGACGACGGCGCCGTCGCCATCAACGTCGGACGGGTCAGCGAGGATTACCGGCTGGCGGAGGCTATGCTGGCGACGCTGCTCCAGGTATTTCCCTCAGCCCACGTGATAGAGGTACCGAACAGCTTTAACTCGGTCATCGTCGCCACGGCCCAGCCCAGTGAAGCCGGCAACCTGCTGCTCAACCTGCCATATCTGGAAGAGAACGATTTCCTGTACCAGACGGCGCTGGCGGCGGCGGAGAACCTGCGTCCCACAGAGCCGGGCGCGGTCATCTTTACCGACGACCGCGCTTCCATCGAGCTGATGACCAATGCGCTCATCCTGGATTTTATCCTGCAAACCCGATAATTGGAGACGTCAATCACGTTTCATAAAGGAAAAATATGACCAAAATCTACTGGCCCCGCCTGATTCAATGGCTACTCGTGCTGGCCCTGCCCGTCTTTCTGCTCGTGGCCGACGTGCGCACCGCGACCGGCCACTGGTTCGTGCATTGGGAATACGGAAAAGCGAGCTTTCCGTCCGACCCCTACGGCCTCTCCACGGCCGAGCGCATTCCCCTGGCCAAGACCTGCGTGGATTACCTGGCGACCGGCGCCGACATCTCGCTCCTGGCCGATCTGCAACTCCCCGACGGCCAGCCAGCCTTTAACCAACGCGAGTTGCGCCACATGTTCGACGTGCAGGTGGTGTACGGCCACCTGATGAGCGCCTGTATCGTCGCCGCGCTGCTGCTGGCGGGCGGAATCGCAGCTTTGCTCACCTCTGACCAGACACGCTGGCGGGTCCCCGCCGCGCTTTTGAACGGCAGCCTGCTCACGCTGGGGCTGCTAGGGGCGGTCGGCGCGTACATGGCGCTGAGTTGGGGCGAGTTCTTTACCACCTTCCACCGCATTTTCTTCGAGGGCAGTTCCTGGCTCTTTGACCACTCCGATACTCTGATCCGTTTGTTCCCCATGCGTTTCTGGATAGACGTAGCTGTGGTCATCGTCGGCCTGCTGATCGTCGAGACTATCGCCATTGGGAGTGGGGCGTGGATATGGTTGCGCCGCTTGACAAGCCGCTCGCAATTGGATATAGTAAGGATCCGTGATTAAATAACTTGCCCATTTCCGGACAAGTGTAGCGCCGGTTGAGTAGGAGCGAAGCGACGTATCGAAACCAAGCGGGTCTCGAAAACAGGTTTTTTCACGCTAATCGCTTGGTTTCGATACGCTCCGGCACGAAAAGCGTGTGCCTCCGCTACTCAACCAGCGCTCGCAAAATTACCCAAACGGGAAAGTTATTTAATTCTCATTCCTAACGTGAGGCGGGAAACGTGAGACGAGGGGTAAAACTACTCAGCCACCGTCATTCCGAGCGACCAAAAGGAGCACAGCGACTGAAGGGGGTCGAGGAATCTCCATGCCGAAGCTACTCCGTCATTGCAAGCAGAGATTCCTCGACTCCCTTCGACAGGCTCAGGGCAAGCTGCTATGCTCGCTCGGAATGATGCATCACGGGGAGGCCGAGTAGTTACGGCGCGGGACTGGAAAGCGATGAAAACAACTCGTTCTACTTTGCTGATACTGTTTCTATGCACTCTGGCCATTGGACTGGTGGTCCTGTTGGGCGCGCGCCTGGACCGGGCCACCGAAGAGGAAATCGTGGCCTACTTTAGCCAGCGCCAACTACTGCTGGCCGAGCAGTCGGTGGCCGGCATCCAGGCTATCTTTAACGAAGCGCAGCGCGATCTGCTGCACATAAAAGGGGGCGGCGGGCCAGTCTGTCTGGCTAATACCCTGGCGGCAGGGAGCGAGGAAGAAATAGCCGCCTGCCGAGAGGTGACCGAGCAGGGCTTTTGCGGTTACCTCCACAGCCATCCCATATATACTCAACTCCGCTACATTGACGCTGGTGGGCAAGAGATCGTGGTGCTGGACAGCGACGGTGAGGCTGTGCGTGTCGTCCCCCAGGACGAACTGCGCTCGCAGGCAGAGCGCGAGTTCTTTATCGCCGCGATGCAACTCGACGAGGGGCAAACCTACGCCTCCCCGCTAGAGCCAGCACTGGGGCACGGCGGCGTGGGGACCGGGATGCTGACTGTGCACCTCTCCACGCCCATCTTTGATAGCCAGGGTCGGCGGGCCGGCATCATCGTCATCAACCTGCTGACCGACGAGATCAGGGCACACGTCGCCCGGCTGACCATCGAGGAGGGAGTGGACGCCTGGGTGCTGGACGAGACGGGCGTGGAAATCATTAACGTCACTCGCCCCGAATGGGATGGCAGCGACATCTACGAGTATTGCCGCCAGACCGGCGACGAGACGCTCATCGCGCTGACCGAGGATATGATGGCCGGCAAGATGGGAACGGGAATCTACCTCTGGCCGGAGGACGAGAGCGGCCCGCCGGCAAATATGCTGATGGCCTACGCCCCCATCCACCTGGCTGAGGGCCGTTTCTGGTCGCTGGGCATTTCGTCGCCTTACGAGAACATCCTGACGGCACACCGTCAAACCCGCCAAACTTTGCTCTTTCTGGGGGGGGGCATCATCGTCATCATTCTGGCCGGCGCGGCGACGACCATCCGGTCGGGCTACAAGCGAGCGACCGCCGAGGAACAGGCGCGCCGGGCGGAGGAATTGGAATCGCTGCGCGAGATTTCCCTGGCGCTCACTGCCCAACTGGAACTGGACGAACTCTTGCGGGATATAATGGAACGAGGCTGCCGCCTGCTGGGCGTCGAGGCGGGAGGCATCTACCTGGTTGACGAGGCAAGGGGCGATCTCGAACTGTTCGTCAGCTACGGCTACGGGCAGGACTATAAGGGCACGCGCCTGGCGCCCGGCGAGGGATTATCCGGCCGGGTGCTGCAGAGCGGCGCGCCGCTAGTCGTGGACGATTATAACCGTTGGGAAGGACGGGCGCCGGATTGGGAGGCCGAGCCGATGACAGCCGCGCTCGGCGTGCCCCTCAAGCGTGGCGACCAGGTCATCGGCGTTCTGAATTTCTCCGCGATCCGCCGGGACAGGAGTTTCGATGAACACGACCTCTGGCTGGCGGCCCTCTTTGCCAGCCAGGCCACCGTGGCCATCGAAAACGCCCGCTTGCTCCAAGACACCCGCGCCCACGCAAGGGAACTGGCCGTGCTGAATGAACTGGGCCAGGCCCTCACCACCCGCCTCGACGTGGAGCAAGTGCTGGACGAGGCCCACCGGGGCGCTTCCCGTTTGATGGACACCGCCAACTTTTACATCGTCCTCGACCACCCGGACAAGAATGAGATCACCTTCGCCCTCGACGTCATCAATGGAGAGATTCAAGAATCCTACGTCACCCGGCCGGCCAGGCAAGGGCTGGCCGAGTACATCATCCGCAGCCGCGCCCCGTTGCTCATCAAGGAGCATCTGCCCCAGCGATTGGAGGAACTGGGGATCGAAATGCTCGGTCGGCCCGCCCTCTCTTGGGTGGGAGCGCCGCTGATCGTCGGTGAGCGGGTGCTGGGCATGATGTCCGCCGTCCAGAGCGACGAGACCTCCCCCGCCTACAGCGAGCACGACCGGGATCTGCTGCTCGCCGTCGCCAACCATACGGCCATTGCCCTGCAGAACGCCTACCTGTTCGAGGAGACAGAGCGGCGGGCAACCCAGTTGACGCTCATCAACGACATTGCCAAACAGATCGCCGCCGTGCTGGACCTGGACAGCTTGCTGGAAAGAACCGCCCGTCTGATACAAAAGAACTTTGGCTACCACCACGTGGCTCTTTTCACTCTGGATCGCGAGCGAGATGAGGTGGTGATGAGAACCAGGGCCGGGGAGTTTGACCACCTGTTCCCCCCCAGCCACCGCCTAAAGATGGGTCAGGGCATGGTCGGCTGGGCGGCTCGTCACGGCCAGGGATTGCTGGTCAACGATGTGGACGCCGAGCCACGCTACGTCAATCTCTATCCTGATGTGTTGCCGACTCGCTCCGAACTGAGCGCGCCCATCACAGTGGGCGGGGAGGTCTGGGGGATACTCGATATTCAAAGCCCGCATCTCAATGCGTTCGACGAGGGGGATGTGATGGTCATGGAGACCCTGACCGCTCAGATCGCTATCGCTATTGAGAACGCCCGGTTGTACGAAGCGGTGAGGCAAGAATTGGTCGAGCGCAAGCAGGCCGACGAGTCGCTGGCACGGCACAACCGCGAGTTGGCGCTGCTCAACCACGCCAGCCAGGCCTTTGGTTCCACGCTCGACCTGGAGCAGGTGCTCAGTGCCGTCTTGGAAGAAGCGCGCCGCCTGCTGGATGTGACCGCTTGCTCAATCTGGCTGGTCGAGCCGGGGAGCGAAGAATTGGTTTGTAGACATTCCATTGGTTCCCAGAGCGACGCGGTACAGGGCTGGCGACTGGCCCCAGGAGAGGGACTTGCCGGCTGGGTGGCCCAGAGCGGCGAAAGTCTGATCGTGCCGGACGCACAGGCCGACGAGCGCTACTTTAAGGGGGTTGATCAACGAACGGGACTATCGCTGCGCTCCATTCTCAGCGTCCCGCTGCGCGCCGAACAAAAGGTGCCCGGCGTGCTGCAGGTGTTGGACACCACGATTGACAGTTTCGACGCAGCGAACGTGACCTTGATAGA
>QMOE01000169.1 GCA_003648125.1 Chloroflexota bacterium | reverse complement strand
GCGTTCCCAGGCAGTCATCGGAACACGGTCATTGGAGCGCGGCCATCTTGGCCGCATGCGGGCGGGGACGCCCGCGTTCCCAGGCAAGATTCACTACCCGGCGCAAAAATTTGACGGACACCCAACCTCTTACCCGATCACCTGGAGGTATATAAAAGACAAACCCCACCAAAATGGTGGGGCATTTTTCACACAGGTGACCCGCACAGGACTTGAACCTGTAACCAAGGGATTAAGAGTCCCCTGCTCTGCCATTGAGCTAGCGGGCCACGGAGCGACATTGTAGCACAAGTGCGCGATTGCGGCAAGTCAGAAACCCGGTTTCTATCCCCCATCAAAAACAACTTGCACAGAGATGAGAACCGAGTATACTAGCAACGCCTCAGCCAAAATTGAACAAACGGCGGGTGTCTACTGATAGGGGGAACGATGAAGGCAAGAGTAATTACGGTTACTTCGGGCAAAGGAGGGGTGGGTAAGACAACGCTCACCGCCAACCTGGGCGTCGCGCTGGCGATGCAAGGCCAGCGCGTGGTGACTATTGACGCCGACGTCGGTTTACGCAACTTGGACGTGATGTTGGGTCTCGAAAACCGCATCGTTTATGACTTGGTAGACGTGGTCGAAGGGCGTTGCCAGCTACGCCAGGCGATGGTACATGACAAGCGACTGTCGGAACTCTTTCTGCTGCCGGCCGCGCAAACCCGTGACAAGAGCGCGATCAAACCCGAGGACATGTTGCGCGTCTGCGAGGACCTGCGGGAGCGGTGCGATTTCGTCCTGATTGATTCTCCCGCCGGCATTGAGCAGGGTTTCCGCTACGCCATCGCTCCAGCCGACGAGGTCATCATCGTCACCAACCCGGAAGTAGCCGCCGTGCGTGATGCGGATCGGGTCATTGGCCTGATCGAAGCGGAGGAACAAGGTTCTTCACGGCTGATCATCAACCGGATCAAGCCAGATATGGTGCGGCGCGGAGAGATGTTGAGCATCGCCGACGTCGTCGAGTTACTGGCTATTGATCTCATCGGCATCGTGCCGGAGGACCAGGCGATACTGATTACCGCAAATCGAGGACACCCGCTTGCCTTCTCCAGCAATAGTTCCCCGACCGGTCAGGCGTTTCACAACATCGCTCGCCGGTTGCGTGGGGAAGACGTGCCATTCGTGCCACTGCGCGAACCAGGGATGTTGGAAAGGCTTTTCCGTTTCTGGCGACTGGGGGGAAGTATACTATGAAATTCCTTGAACGCCTGGGAGTCCGTCGTTACAAACCATCGAGCGGTGATGTCGCTAAGGAGCGGCTGCGCCTGGTGCTGGCCCACGACCGGACCAGTATCTCGCCTGCGCTGCTGAATACGCTCAAAGACGAGATCATCACTGTGATTTCGCGTCACATCGCCATTGACGTCGAGGATGTTCAAGTGACCTTCTCTCAGAGCGCGCACGAATCGCGCCTGGTTGCCGATATTCCTGTATTGACCGGACGCCGACGGCGCAAGAGGTAGAATGACGGGACTCGGTGACTGGCGGCAGCTCGGCTATCTACTGACCGCCTACCCAGCCACACAGACCGTCTCTATTATTGCTCCTCGGCAGGTATCACCTCCGCATTGTCCAACTTCCAGCGGCCATCCTGTCGAACGAGATACCATCGTATGCTAGTTTCGTCGTCTAGTGCACCGTCTTGACGCTCACAGACAACATCAAGGTCAAAGGTAGCCCGGTCGGAGCCGATGTCCTCTCCAGACTGCAAGTCGGTCACCCGCACGTGGATGATTTCGCTGCGCGCTGAGGTGCATCCACATCTACCAGCGGCACACTGCTCCAGTCGTTCCCACCCTTCCTCGGTAAAGTGCTCCGCAGCCCACCTATCGTCGGTATAGTGTCTGTAGAATGAAAACACAACCTTTTCGGGATAAGGAGAGAGCGCGACATCCTCAAGCTCTCCCTGGTAGCAGACCTGTTCGTACTTTACAGGCGCTACGAGAATACCCTGATCAAACGGCCCGTAGTATGTCTCATTGTCGTCCGAGTGGTAAGTCAATCGCAGCGTCAATTGGGCACGGTGTGGACGACGCTGGTCAACCGTGACACTGTTCAATCCAACCTCGATGCGGCTGCCGATAAAATGTCCCTTGGGCAGATATTCCCCCTCGTTCGGTTCCCAGTAAAAAATAGTCAACCTGGTTACTTGATCATTGCAGCGATCACGCACGACCAGTTCAGAACCCGGAAGCCCTGACAGGACGTCCTCCATAGCAGCGCTACATTCACACTCGCATAAATAGTCGCCATCCGGGGGGCGCAAGTCGTAGGAGGTGGAGGCGGAGAAACCCCTGTCGTCCGACTGGTAGACAACACCCGCGATAGGACTGCCACTCTGCTCGGCCTCGGCCGGTAGGTCAAAGCGGTACAGAACAATCCAGTCCTGGTTACCGTCACGGTTGGTGTCGAAACGGTAGGTGCGGACGTGTTCCCAACTCTCCGGCAATTTGACTGGCGGCAGAATTTGAGTCTCTTTCCAGGGTTGGAAGTGAAAAACGCTAGTTACAATCACCAGAACAGCGATGGCGAGTATAACTGTAAAAACTCGCCTATACTTTCGGACAGGTTTTCGCAGTACGGCCTGCAGTAACAACCGGGCCGCCAGTTGCTTATTCATGGCATAATCCGGTCGGCCATACACTACTTGGGCAAAAGCTTTCTGGGCCCTCCGCCAATTTTCCTTTTTCAGTGCCTTTGTACCCTCGTCGAAGGAGCGAGTCAGAAAATCCTCCTTTCGACAACGTTCCAACGCCGCACCCCACGCTGCCCGGTTCTTCTCATCGAGGGACTGGCTTACCAATTGCTCATAAATTCCGATGGCCTTTGCCCATTGCTTTTCCTGCTCATAACTTTGAGCTTTTGCTCCCAATCGGCGCATCAAGATGATACTTTGTATCTTTTGAGCCGCATAGGTGTCAGGGGAAACCTGGAGCGCGCGCTCGCAGTCCGCCAGCACCTGGTCCTCATCCCCCACTTTCTCTCGTGCTATTGCCCGAGCCACCAATGCGCGGGTCAACGACGAACGTGCCTCCTCTTGATCCTGTTTATAGACCAGTGTCAACTCGACTATCGCTTCGTCGAGTTGGGCCAGTTGCAGTAGCGTCTCGCCCAGGCGAAGCCGGGCGTAAAAGTGATGAGGGTTCACCGCCAGCGCATCCCGGAAGTAGCGGGTAGCCATTTTCCAGCGATTTCGGCGGAGAAACTCTTGCCCTATGTCAAAGAGTTCCACAGCCAACGGATCGACCTGGTCCAACTCGCCCTTCACATCCCGGATGGACTTGCGCTGAGACACCCAGCGGCGGAAGAATTCGACGGTGAAGCGATGTTCCTGCTCCCCGGTCATGTCAAGTATCCGCCGCCTCACCAGGTCGCGGGGAGCTACTAGCTCCACTTCTTGTGTACGCAGCCGAGCGGCGTGGCTCGTCAGTAGCTGCATACCTCGCTCCTCCGCGATGATCTCCCCTTCACCGATGTCCCCGGCCAGGGTGGCGGCATATATCTTCTCAGCCAGACTCAACCCATCCCAAAGATGGAGCAGTGCCTGGTCTCCCGTTTCTATCGCGTCGGGCACGGCAGCCTCTACCTGCGGCACGTCTATCCTCGGTGGTGCGGCGGTGGTTCCCGTGTAGGCGCGCTCCCAGATCTGCTGACAGAGCAGCTGGGTCAAGTAGGGGTGGCAACTGGTGAGGCTCAAGATGCGATCCACGGCCTGATTGGTGAAGCGGAGCGCGCCATTCCGACCTGGCTGACCCGGGGATTCCGCCTGGCGCACTATAGCCTCAGCACTCTCGCGGTCCAGCACCCAGACTTCTCGCACCAGCGAGGCTTTGAAAGTAGCAGTAAAGTCCAGGGCCAAGTCATCAATCCGCCGGCCGATGGCGAAAACAAAGGCTGGACGGGAATCTTGGGTCATCACACGGCGCATGAAGCGGAAAAGAGATTTAGCCGCCGCCATCGCCGGCAGTTCTTCTTCAGTCGCTTCGTCCAGCACATCAAACTCGTCCAAGAGAAAAACGAGGCGGCGATTCTGCCCCAGGGCAGCGTAAACCTGGGGCAGGAAGGTGCGGCTAAAGAACAATCCCCGGTCATCAAAGGCCTCTGGATCGTACTGCTCCAGGCCGGCCTGCTCGGTGACGGCGTTGGTCAGATCAACCAGCACCTGGCCCAGGGTGCTGCTGGCCCGACCATAGAGGTCAAAGTAGACGGGCAAGAAAGTATCAGCAGGCAGAGTGCGCCCAAGTTGCAGGAGGAGAGTCGTTTTGCCGATACCCCGCTGGCCGAACAAGACCAGAGAATTGGTAGTCGGATTGCGCAGTCCTTGCGCCACCCAATCCAGTGTGTCCTGATGGCCAAAGAATTTCCTCTCGTCTTGTATGGGAGGCCCTGCCACGTAGGGATTGACCAGTTGGGTCATTGTTACGTATTCCTTACCAGATTCTCAAAAGGTGCCCGGCAGCCACACATCCCGGTTTCACCCTCGTTCGTGGACAAGTTATGATACCATAGAGAGAAAAAGGATGCAACTCACAAAAGTTGTCACGACCTTGGGCTCGCCGCCAAGGACAAAAATATGGGGGCGACCGCAAAAGTCGCCCCCATATTTCCAAATCGGGATTGCCCGAGCAGTTACGCAGGCTATACAACAAGTATGCGATTGCGACAAACCAGAAACCAGGTTTCCCCTCCCCTACTCATCGCTATCATCATTCACATCCATCCGAGCCACGTCTACCGCTTGGGGGCCTTTCTCGGTCTGCTCGACCAAATAAGTCACCCGTGCGCCGTCGGGAAAATGAGGTGCCTCCCCCGGCGCGATGCCGGTGCGGTGGAAGAAAAGCTCTTCACCACTGGAATGAACAACGAAACCATAACCTTTCTCCGGGTCGTACCACTTGACGCTGCCCTCGTGAGGTCCGGCTCCTATCACCCCGGCGGCCTTGGGTTGCCGCTCCACCGCCGGCCTCGTCCGGGCCTGACGCTGCGTATCAGGGTGACGCTCCCCGCCGACCGAACCCCGACATGAGGGACACAACTCGGGCGGCGTAACCTCCTCTCCTCGCTCCGCTTGCCGGCGCTGATCCTCAATCCTAAAGATGAATTGCGCGCCACACTTGGTGCAAATCGCCCATGTATCTTGATAGGTCATCTAAATTCTCCTTATTCATCGTTCTCTGCTGTTAGTGGAGCAAGTGGCACAAAGGCATCTGCTACAACATCGTTCCGGCGTAGGGCAATGATGCTCTGACCAGCCGTGGCCCGCCCCATACGCGGCGCATTCTTGGCCAGGATAGTCTTGGCCGCTCCCTTCTCTGTGATCAGCACCACCGGATCGCGGGATTGCAAGACGCACCCCCCGGCCAGATTCGTGCCAGATGTGATGCGAGCGGTGAGCACTCCCTGCCCATGACGGCCCTGGGTGGGATACTCGGACAGAGGCGTGCGCTTGGCCTTGCCATCACCGGCAATGACGAAAAGATCGGAGCGCGGACGGACGACGTCAAACGCCACCACGCAGTCTCCTGCGCCGCTCAACTTGACGCCCCTCACGCCCCCGGCCGACAACCCCATCGGACGCACCTCTTGCTCCTTGAAACGGATAGCCCGGCCGCCGGCGGTGACCAGCACCACCTGATCCTGCCCCGTCGTCACCGCCGCCCAGCCGAGCGCATCTCCTTGCTCCACTCCGATGACGGCGAACGTCTCGCCGCTCACGCCGGGCAAATCGGCCAGCAATACCCGCTTGACCACGCCTTGCCGCGTGGCGAGGAACAGACAACCCTCGCTCAGTGCGGGGGGCAGGGCCAGCGCCGCCACGACCGCGTCGCGGCGCGTCAGGGGCGTCAGGTCGGCAAAGTGAACATCCGCGCCCTCCCAGACTATCCCCTCCGGCAGTTGGTGGATGGGACAGGCGGCG
>QMOE01000168.1 GCA_003648125.1 Chloroflexota bacterium | reverse complement strand
TTGGGGAATCCAATACCTCGACCATGCGAAATCCCAAGGAGCCACTCTTTTAGCTACTCTAGCGTAGCATGGTTATGCTGTTGGGACAAGTGATATATGTCTGACGATTGCTTTGTCAATGTCACATTTCGAGTTTAGCAAAAACAAGAAACCAGGTTCAAGGCAACCGCAGGTTGCGCAAAAACCTGGTTTTTCGCTGATTTGTACTGGTTTGTAACAAGTGAAGCGGGTCTCAGATGCCCAGGTAGGCCTGGCGCACGTGTTCGTTTTGCGCCAGGTCGCGGCTGGTGCCCTCTAGCTCGATTCGCCCCTCGGCAAGGACATAAGCATAGTCGCTCACTGCCAGGGCCATCTGCACGTTTTGTTCCACCAGCAGCATGGTAAGGCCAGCTTCCTTTGAACGGTTACGATCCTAGTTCTTCGCTGCCTCGACGAGTTGTTCGACCGATACAATTGGGCCGTATTTCGCTTTCAACGCTTTCAGGCCCTTTCTCTGCTCGGCATAGATCTCGAACAGTTTAGCCGGAATGTCCTGCTCTTTCCCATAAGCCTTTTCCTGGAGATCGAGTCTCGCCAGGATATTGTCCACGTAAAATGCGAATTGTTTATCGTATAGCTCCCGTGGATACTCTTTGCCGATTCCGTCGAACAACTTTTTGAGGTCTTTATACTGGGGAATGAACCCGATGGGCGTCTCAATCGCCTCGACGTCTCCGCGCGCCCGCAGTTCAAGCCAGCCGAGCCACACTTTGACGTCGCGCTTTTCGCCCAGTAGACCGTTCCCTTCTCCGCCGCGAGCAGCGTGTGTCAGGAAATAGTTCAATCCGGCCATGATGGGCTTGGTCTTTAACTTGTCAGAATTAAAGAAGGTAAACTGGGCGTCCATATAGTCGGCCAGCGGGCCAGGGATGAAAGGCTCGTTAGCCCAGGGCTGTCGGCGGACGCCACTGACCCCTACCTCCGTCTTGGTCGCCGCCGACATGATCGAGGCCCCGATGACGACGCCGTGATCGGGGTTCTTGGCGACCCAAACCGGCGGCATGGTATCGCTATCCCGCCCGCTGTAGGTGATCACCTTGATCTCCACCCCGCGCGGGTCCTCGGCTGCGGCCTGGTTATAGTTACCGATGAACGTGTTATCCACCGTGCAGCGGGCGTTCGGGTTAGAAAGCGGAATCGGCTCGCCGTGCTCATCCGTCTTGCCTTCCCACCACTCGCCCTGAAAGTTGATGCCTTTATTGGGATGTTCCTCGCCGTTACCGACCCAGTGCGGCACTCTGTTTTCGTCAATCAACACGTTCGTCCAGATTACCTCTGCTCCCTCTTCTCGCAAAGCCTGCATCAAGTACGGATCGCCTTCACGGTTCACGTCCCGCACGATGCCAAAGATGCCCTTCTCTGGGTTGATCGCCCGCAGCGTCCCGTCCGCCGCAATCCACAACTGGGCCAGATCGTCGCCGATGAAATCTGTGCCGACCATAGCCGTCGTGGTTTTCCCACACCCGGAAGGGGCCGCCCCGGCACAGAACGTCTTTCTTCCGCCGGGGCCGGTCAGACCTGTGATATACATGTGCTCCGATAGTTCCCGCTCTTGACGATAATAGGTCGCCAAGTCAACCGCAAAGCGGTGATTGCCCTTCTTCAAGAGCAATGTGTTGCCGGCATACGTGCAGAACATTGCGAATGTCGTCTGCCAACTGCGGTCCATAAACACTCGCGCGTTCGGCAAGTCATCTGGTCTGTTTGGCCCTTCGCTGTGGATGTTGGTCAAGAACAGGCCCGCCCGCTCAGCTTCTTCGTCAAAGCGGTCGTAGACGTGTCTGTACAGGATGTTGGCCGAGTGCATGACGTAGGTCGAGGTGGTGATTTCCAGTGCCGGAATCGCGGCCGGAGCGCCGATGGGCCCCCGGCTGAAAAACCCGATCAGCAAAGTCATCCCCTTGGCGATGCCGGTCATGTAGGTTTTGATGTACTCGTATGCTTTATCCCGGAGGATGCTCTGGGCCAACACACTGGTCTTTTCTCCTTCGTTCACGATGTAGAATGTGCGGTCAACGATGCGCGCCTGCTCCTGGCAAAGGTCAAAGTGAATCGTGTGGTCTTTCATCGCCAGAGATTGTTCTTCCCCTTTTTCGAGGCTCATTTCCCGGACTCGCTGAATGTCCGCCGCCGATCCGGTGTTCACGAAAACCGCATCAGGGCCGGTCATAGAGATGGCGTTGGCGATTTTCAGCAGCGCTTTCTCGTTGGCGATTTTACCCAGTTTAGCGATGGTCTCTTGATCGCAGCGGGCCTCGAATAGAGCCTGGGCTTTGTCCAGGCTGTTGATCCCGCCGATCTCGGTCAGGATGTCAATGCCCTTGTATAGTTCTAACATATTTCTCCTTTGTCTATACGTTATCAGGAACCAGGCTGGCAGATCATTCAGGCTCTCCGTGACTCCTCTGCGCATCTCTGTGTAACAAACGTGTCACTTTTACCGCAATGCGTCAAATCACGGCTCCGGCAACACCTTGCCTGGATTCAGAATGTTCTGCGGATCCAACGCCTGCTTGACGCGCCACTGAATGTTGATGGATGCCGGCCCCAATGCCTCCCGCATGTAGGGCAGCTTGAAGGTGCCGATGCCGTGTTCGCCGCTCAAGGTGCCGCCCAGGGCCAACGCCACCTGGAATATCTCGCCCACTATTTGCTCCACCTTTTCCCACTGTTCGGGGTCGCGCTTATCAAAGAGAATGTTGGGATGCAGGTTGCCGTCGCCGGCGTGACCAAAGACGACGATGGGCAAACCGTACTTGGCGCTGATGCTCTTGATGCGGCGAACTGCCTCCGGGATACTGTTGCGGGGAACGGTAATATCCTCGCCCAGCTTGTTGGGTGCCTTGTGAGCCAGAGAAGGACTGACGCTGCGGCGCGCGCGCCACAGTTCGGCCCGCTCCTCCTCGTTGCGGGCCACGTCCACCCGGCTGGCGCCCGTCTCCAGACAGATGTCGGCGATGGCGTCAATCTCCCGCTGGACCGATTCTTCATCGGCGCCGTCGGACTCGATCACCAGGAGCGCTTCCACATCCAGCGGCAGCCCCATCTGCATGGCCTCCTCGATGCACTCGATCGCGGTCTCGTCCAACAGTTCCATCGCGGCAGGAACCAGCCCGCGCGTCAATACGCTGTGTACCGTGTGCCCCGCGTCCTCCAAAGTGGGAAAGTGGACCAACGCGGTGCGGGCGTGGGGCGGCTTGCAGATCAAACGCAGGATCACCTCGGTGATGATGCCCAGCGCACCCTCCGAGCCGACAAAAAATTGGTTCATATTAAAGCCGGTGACGTACTTGATGGCCTTGCCACCGGTTCTGACGATGCGCCCGTCGGCCAGGACGACCGTAAGCCCCATCACGTAATTACCGGTGACGCCGTACTTGAGGCAACGTGGCCCGCCAGCATTGCAGGCCACATTTCCGCCGATGGTGGATTGTTTTACGCTGGCCGGGTCAGGCGGATAAAAGAGGCCCAGCTTTTCCACCTCCGCCTGCAAGTTGGCGGTGATGATGCCGGCCTGAACCGTGGCCATCATATTCTCCTCGTCAATCTCCAGGATACGGTTCATGTGAGTCAACGAGAGCACGATGCCACCCCGCACGGGAATGGATCCTCCGGCCAGCCCGCTCGACATGCCACGAGGCACTACCGGTGTGTCGTACTGTGAGGCGATTCTGACCACCGCCGCAACTTGCTCATTTGTCTCCGGCAACACGACCACGTCCGGCAAGTGCTGCTCAAAGGTGCCGTCGAACGAATAGGCGATCAGGTCTATCGGAGAAGAAAGCACCTTGTTGGCGCCGATGGCCTGTTCAAGTTGCTCAATTACTGCTGAATTCATTTATTCCTCCATCGCCTCCAACACCACCTCGGTAATGTCTTTGACCCGAATACGCAGCCGCTCGGCGCGGGCCGCGTTGGCGAGTGTCCGCTCGCACTGCTGGCAGGCCGAGACGAGCGTGCCGGCCCCGACCTCGGCGGCCTGACGGATGCGGTTGCGAGATACAGCCTTGCTCACCTCTGGCGCAAAACTCTCCAAATTGCCGCCGCCGCCGCAACAATGGGAGCTATCCCGGTTCTCGTCCATCTCGACCAGCCGCAAGCCGGGAATCTGGGCCAGGACGCGGCGCGGCGCCTCGATCACGCCCCCCTTGCGACCCAGGTCGCACGGATCGTGGTAGGTCACGTTCTCCCGTATCTCGTGCAATTCCAGATCGCCTGCTTCTAGCAGGTCGGCCAGGAACTCGGTGGCGTGTTGCACCTCTACCCCTAGATCATCTATGCCCAACGCGACCGGGTAAGAGTGCTTCCAAAAGTGAAAACAGGATGGGCACGTCGTCACGACCTTTTTCACTCCCATCGCCCGCACCGTCTCGACGTTGTGGCGAATCAGTTCACGGGCGCGCTCTATTTCGCCGTTGATGAACATTGGATAGCCGCAGCACCACTCGGCCCCGCCCAAGAGAGTATAGTCCACCCCAGCGCGATCCAGTATCTGCACCAGTGCCTGGGGCACCTTGTAACTGCGCGGGAAGAAAGAGCTGACGCAGCCGACGAAATAGGCTACCTCGGCCCGCTTCTTGCCCAGGCCAGTGGGCGGCGTGGGCAGATTGTCGGCCCAGATAAGGCGTCCCTCGTTCTTCTCGGCCGAGATGTTGCGATACTCAGTGATGCGGTCGTCCAGGTCGGAGAGAGCCTGGGGCAAGAGACCCTGCCCGGCTAACTCGCCCCGCGTCATCTCCAGGATACGATCCACCGCCACTCCGCTGGGACAGATAAAAGTACAGGCCCCGCACAGCAGGCAGCGGAAAAAGGCGGACGAGTATTCGTCCGTGGGCGTTTCTAGCAGCCCCTCTTTGAGCGCGCGCACCAGCGCCACCCGTGCGCGGGGGGAATCGGTCTCGGTCAGGCTCTCGCGGTAGGTGGGGCAGACGGAGAGGCACAGCCCGCAGCGGACACAGTAGCGCGCCTCCTCTTCGGCGGAGCGTTGTGGTGCGATGATCGATTCATTCACGGTTATGTTATCCTCCACATCTCATTTTTGGACAGGATTAACAGGATTTCCAGGATTTTTCTTGTTTTTATCCTGTTCATCCTGTAAATCTTGTTCATTGATCTGCTTTGTGCAACAAGAATTTCCGTTATGGGAAGAAATGCTGAACTGAAGTTGCTGCCAATCTACCGGCCTACCACCACCGGCAACGTCAACAGCGCGTGGGGCACGATGAGCACGTCCAGTTTATCTCCCAACTCGCGGGCCGCCAATGCCAGCGCCTCCTCCATCGTCTCGACGGGCGTCATCTTGCAATCCATTACCACATCCGGCGTCTCGCTGCCGACGATGACCACGCGGGCTTGCTCCAGCACCTTGGCCATCACGAATGCCCGCTGCTGACCGGGCGGGTAGCCGTTCTGACGGGCGTCATCCAGGATGAATTGAATATCGGGGGCGTCCCGCATCGCGGTGAGAAATCGCTGCTCCCCCACCCCATCGCCCGCGCCCTCCTCGCAGCGGGCCGGGATGATGAGGTATCCGCCCGGCCTGACGGCCGGCGTCGGGGCGAAGAATAAATAGGAGGCGGCGCGGCTGGCCTGGTAGAGATTGGCGTCCTTGGGAAATCCGGCTCCGCCGATGGCGACGTCGTACTGATGGGGGATGTCCACTTCGTAGATGGAGCGGGCAAAATCCACCAACTGGGCGTGCGTCTCTACCGGCTCTCCTGCTTTTACGCAAACGACGCGCTTTTCGTCGTCCAGCACCACGTTGATGATAAAGCGCAGGTTGGCGCGGCGGGCTGCCTCGGTGACGGCGTCGTGGAAGGGGTTGCCCTCGATGCGGCCCAGCCGGGTGCGGGGATCGTCTATAAAGGCCGGGCCGTGAGTGTGCGCGATGAGCGCTTCGCCCGCCGCCCCCACCGCCAACGTCTTCCGCCCGCCAGAG
>QMOE01000167.1 GCA_003648125.1 Chloroflexota bacterium | reverse complement strand
ATTGAAAAGATACCAAAACAGGCTATTTTGAGCGATGTAGCCGCGCTTTCCATACCGCGCGGTATGGAAAGCGCGCCTACCTCCAACCGAAATGAAACGCACCCAAATCATTTATGTACCCTACGCGATTAGTTCATCCGCAGCGGCTCGCCAAAGAACAGAGCAATATCGCGGCTGGGCCAATAGTGGTCGTTGTAACCGCAAAAGATCAACCCCTGTGACCGACAGAGCCGGATAGCCGGATAATTCTTGGTCTGCACCTCGACCAGCAGCCAACCCAAGCCTTGCTCGCGCGCCCACTGAGCAGCGGCCTGCAACAGCGCCGTCCCCACACCCCGCCGCCGCAAGCGCCGATCCACCACCAGGTCTCCCACCCGCGCGATGCCCAGCTCATTCTCCTCGGTCAGCGCGACGTAACCACAGACGCGCCCCTCGTCCCCCGCCACCAGGAAGCCGTCTCGCTGCCGCCACCCTGTCAGCAACTCCTCGCCCTGACGAGGATAGCTGACCCGCACCTCACGCGGCAGACTTGTCACCCGGAAGGTGGTTGTCAGCACGCCATTTTTCTCCCGTGCCTCCATCTGCCACACTCGATTGGTCGTGTAGGAATGATCCAACGTGCTACACGCTTCTAAATCCCTTGGCCGTGCCGGACGTATTTGCATTGACTTGCTCCTTCACCTCTCCAGCCACTCTCTGACCGTAGCCTCAATCTCCCCCTCCGGTGCCTCGGTGACGTCGAACCAGCGGATGACCGGGTCGTTCAGGCGAAACCAGTTATACTGGCGGCGGATAAAGCGATGCGTCGCCCACTTGATCTCCGCCACCACTTGTTCCAGCGTCGCTTGCCCATCAAAATAGGGCTTGAACTGCACGTACCCCAATCCCGACATCGCCGGGAGGGCCCAGTCGTATCCCGCCTCCACCAATCGGCGCACCTCATCCTCCAGCCTGGCGACCATCATCGCCTCCACCCGCCGGTCGGCGCGGGCGTAGAGCGTCGCCCGCTCCATCGTCAGCCCGATTTGGAGGATGCGGTAAGGGGGCGGCTGCTTGCGCTGCTGCTCAGAAATAGGACGTCCCGTAACCAGACAGACTTCCAGCGCGCGGATGACCCGGCGCACGTTGCGATAGTCAATTCGCTGCGCGGCCGCCAGGTCCAGGCGGGCCAGACGGGCGTGCAGTGCTGCGGCCCCCTCGCGCTCGGCCTGGGCCTCCAATTCGGCCCGCAAGTCGGGGTCGGGAGGGACGCGCGGGACGCGCCACCCCTCCACGACGGCCCGCACGTACTGCCCCGTGCCCCCGACTAAAAGCGGCAGTCTGCCGCGAGCGTGGATAGCGGCGATGGCGGCGGTCGCTTGCTCCTGGAACTCGGCCAGCCCCACCGTCTCGTCGGGTGCGGCGATATCGAGCAGGTGGTGGGGCACGCGGGCGCGCTCCTCCGGCGTGGGCTTGGCCGTGCCAATATCCATCTCCCGGTAGAGCAGGCGCGAGTCGGCGGAGACGATCTCGCCCCCCAACACCTCGGCCAGGTGGAGTGAGAGCGCCGTCTTGCCCACAGCCGTCGGCCCGATGATGACCAACAGCGAATGGCGATCAAGTGATGCTGTCATATACCTCTAACCGTATCAGCCGGCCTGTTCGGTTCATTTCCACCGCCACCAGCCCCACCCGCCAATCCACGTCATTCAAATCGTGCTCGCCCAGGTAGGTGAGCGCCACATCAATCATGCGCTGCTGCTTGGCCGGAGTGACCGATTCTTCCGGCGGGCCGAACTCGCGCCCGCGCCGCGTGCGCACCTCGAAAAAATACCACGCCTCGTTCCGGCGGGCCACGATGTCTACCTCGCCAGCCTGGCAGTACCAGTTGCGGGTCACGATCTCATAGCCCCGCCCGGTCAACTCACGGGCGGCCAGTTCCTCCCCGCGACGGCCCAGCTTGACCCTGGCATCACTCATCGTGATTCTCCACCCGCCGGCGCGCTCGTTCCTCCACCAGCCGTTCATAGTGGGCCAGCAGCGTGGTCGAGGTGCGACGGATGTCGTACTGGTCACGTGTCTCCCGCGCCCCGGCGCTCAGCCTGGCCCGCAGTTCTGGCTCCCTCGCCAGACGGCACAGCCGTGCCGCAAACATCTCCTTGTCCTCGGAACTGAGCAGGCCGTTGACGCCATCCACGACGGTATCTTCGACTCCCGGGCAGGGAATGCCCAACACCGGCAGCCCGGCGGCCATCGCCTCCAATACAACCAGCGGATGTGATTCGCTCACCGAGGCAAAGGCAAAGAAATCAGCCATCGCCAGCCAGTTGGGAATCTGCTCGTATGGTACCTCGCCGACCAGGTGGACGCGCGCAGCCAATCCCAACAGATGCACCATTTCATTGAGATACTCTTCCTCGGGGCCACTGCCGATGACGACCAGATGCAAGTCCGGCACCTCGGCGGCGATGTGAGTGAAAGCACGCAGCAAAAAGGCCAGGTTCTTCTCCGGCCCCAAGCGCCCCACCGTGATCGCTACCAGTGCGTGTGCGGGCAAGCCCAGAACTGCCTTCGATAGCGGCGCAGCGGGATGTTGAAACTGTGCCACATCCACGCCATTGGGGATGACCTCAATGTTGCAGGTCACGCCCAACTCTTGCAGCGCCCGCTTTACTCCCCGCGAAGGAACGACGACTAGATCACACTGAGCGGTAAAGTTGGGCAGATATGCCTCCAAGAAAGCTCGTGAGAACTCTTCTGGAATAAAAGGCACATAGTAACGGGCCTGCAGGTGATAGCGCGTGTGGTTGGTGTAGATGACGGGGATGTCATACCGCTTGCCCATGCTGATCGCCTGTCGCCCGCTGATAAACGGGTGATGCACGTGCAACACGTCCATTGTTTTGATTTTTTTCCGGGCGCGGTGGGAAAAACGGAAGCTGAGATGATAGCCCGTGTCGGAGAGCGGGATAGCAGGGGAGCGAATGATATACAGTTCGTCATCCTCATAGTCCTCTTCCCCCAGCGTAAAAACAAAGACTTTATGCCCCCACGATTCGAGGGTCCGTTTGTGGAGAGATATAAAGTTAGTCACTCCATTGATAACCGGCTTGTAAACCTCGGTCATTTGACCTATACGCATGATGCACCTTCCTTATTCACCAGCAGCAGCCCATCAGAAAACGAACGTCAAGCTACTCGTCCCCGATTGCTGGATGCGTAGGCGCAGTGGCCTTGCAAGACGCAGCGACCACATTCAGGCTTACGGGCGTGACACACAGCCCGTCCGTGCTCGATCAGATTGAGGTGGAAAGGATAATAGATTTCAGGCGGCACGGCAGCTTCCAGCAAAGTATGTGCCTTCTCGCGGCTCGTCCGCTCCGGAATCAATCCCAACCTGAGCGTCACCCGATGGACGTGGGTATCCACCGGAAAGGCGGGCCGTCCCAGCGCAAAGAGCAGCACGATGGCCGCTGTCTTTGGCCCGACGCCTGGAATATCCAGCAGCCAGGCCCGCGCCTCCTCCAACTCGATCTCTTTGAGAAACACCAGATCTATCGCCCCGCGCTCCTCCGTGATGCGCCGCAGCGCGCCCTGGATGCGCGGCCCCTTGGTGGGAGCCAGTCCCGCCGGGCGGATCGCTTCTACCAGTTCCTCCTGTGATGCGTCACGGGCCGCCTCCCAGGTGGAGAACCGCTCCCGCAGCCGCTCGTAAGCCCGGTCGCGATTGACGTCGTTCGTGTTCTGCGAGAGAATAGTCAGGACCAGAGTTCCGACGGGGTCGTGGGGGCGCCAGACGTGATCACCATATTCGGCAAGGAGCAGGTTGTGGATGTGGAGGATGTGTTCGGTAGGGGCGCAACAGGCCGTAGGGTCGCAGCGACGCTGCGCCCCTCTACGGCGGTGGTGTTTATTGGGATTGTACTTGGTCATCGGCGTCGCTTTTTGTGGGGCGCGCTGTGTCCTCAGATTGGCTATTCTGCGCCGGCACGTTCTCCAGCGTTTGCCGCGCCTCGACCAGTGCCGCCTCCATCTGACGGGCCATTTCGTCCAAGTCCTGGGTTCTTGGTGTTTCTGGCTGCTCTTTTGGCATAATTTCTGCTCCCATGATTCGAGCCGGCATCATGCCCAGCGCCACTCTGTGCCCTGCGGCCCGTCCTCCAGCGACACGCCCAGCCCGATCAGCCGGTCACGGATATCGTCGGCCAACGCCCATTGCTTTTCCCGGCGCAGTCCCTCCCGCGCCTCGATCAGCGCCTGGATGAAAGGGGCCGCGTCCACATCCCCGCCTCTCCCCCCTTGCAGTTCCAGCCCCAGTACCCCGGTCAACTCACGCAAAGCGGCCTGGGCCTCGGCAAAAGGCCCTCCGCCTACGCCGGCGTCGCGCGCCGTGTTGATCGCCCGCACCAGGTTAAAGACACAGCCCAGCGCGCCGGCCGTGTTAAAGTCATCATCCATCGCCGAGAGAAAACCTTCCCTGGCAGCAGCGACCTGTGCCTTCAAGGCCTCGGCGGCTTCCCCTGCAGTGAGGTCGCCCACGGGAGGCCGCAAGCCTCCTCGCAGACGGCGCAGCGCCCGCTCCGCCTCCGCCACCACCTCGTCGTCGTAGCCCAGCGGCTTGCCATAGTGGGAGGAAAGGATGACCAGCCGCAATACGTCGGCCTCGTGCCCGGTCAGAAAGTCCTCAATCGTCACCAGGTTGCCCACCGACTTGGACATTTTCTCGCCGCGCAATTGCAGCATGCCGTTGTGCAGCCAGTAGCGGGCAAACGGCTCCTTGCCCGTGTAGGCCTCCGATTGGGCGATCTCGTTTTCGTGGTGCGGGAAGATGAGGTCACTGCCGCCGCCGTGAATATCAATCTGCTCCCCCAGATAATGGATAGCCATCGCCGAGCACTCGATGTGCCAACCGGGCCGCCCCTGTCCCCAGGGGGACTCCCAGTAAGGCTCGCCCGGTTTGGCCGCTTTCCAGAGGGCAAAGTCGAGCGGGTACTCTTTGCGCTCATCTACGGCCACCCGCGCGCCCGCCTGCGCCTCGTCCAGGCTGCGGCCAGAGAGCTTGCCGTAACCGGCGAACTTGCGCACGCGGTAGTATACGTCGCCGTCCACCGCGTAGGCGTATTCTTTTTCGATGAGCGCCTGGGCAAATTCGATGATCTGCGGCATGACCTGGCTAACGCGGGGGTTGTGATGGGCGGGCAGGATGTTCAGATCGTGGACGTGCTCGAACCACTCGATGATGTAGCGCTGCGCCAGGGCGAGCGGCTCCAGGCCCAACCCGTTGGCCCGGTTGATGATCTTGTCGTCCACATCGGTGAAATTCATCACGTGGATCACCCGGTAGCCCAAGTACTCTAAATAGCGCCGCACGACGTCGAAAACAATAGCCGACATGGCATGGCCGATGTGAGCCTTGTCGTAGACAGTCGGCCCGCAGACGTACATCCTGACGACCCGGTTCTCAATGGTCTCGAATGGTTCCAACCGTTTGGTCAACGTATTCTTGATTTGCAATCTCTAACCTCCAATCCGTCTCCGATTTGTAGGGTGCATTATAACACAGCATGGCAATTGAACAATTCTCCAACTCAAATTGCGCCGCCTCACTTCCATCCAGCATACCCCCGATCACCACCTGCCCGCTGGCATAGACCTTTACCTTGCCGCAAAGCGCTCTTATAATATTCCGGCGCATCTTTAGTATCTCGTTGCGCTTCTCCTTTGGCAGTGCCTTCAATTTGTCTGGCGATATGTCTGCCTCAATGAGATTGCCTTCTAGTACAGTCATTAACTTTGGCATAATCCAGGCCAGCTTGCACCCGCTCCGTATTACTCCAAAGCTCTCGCAGCCTGGCAAGCTCAGATTGCCAATAACGACGGGCCGGTGCTGGTTTTCACTACCGGACACTTTTTCAAAGAGGCCAAAATCAGTTACACAGAGAGCGCAGAGAAGGCACAGAGATACACTGAGATGTTGAAATTTGGATGATCTAACAAAAGAGTCGCT
>QMOE01000166.1 GCA_003648125.1 Chloroflexota bacterium | reverse complement strand
CGCCCTTTGGGCGCTACTCGACCAGCGCTTTCTGCTCGTTCAAACGTTAGGTTGATGCGCATGAGCCCCCCCCCTGCAAAGCGGAGATTGCTTCGCTGCGCTCGCAATGACACGCTTTAGAGGTGCCATCTGGCTACTTTCGAGTATGCCCGAGTGGTCACAAATCATTGTTAATTGCTCCTGGTTGTGGTACAATACCGCCCGCTTCCCCGATGGAGAATATAAAATATGGAACCTACCGATTACGTCCGCATTCTGCGCAAACGCTGGTGGATCATCGTCGTCGCTGTCGTACTGACCGCCGGCAGCGCCTTTGCCTTTAGCAAACTCCAGCACCCGGAATATACATCCACGGCCGAAATAGTCATCGAACCGGCGCGCCCGGACTGGGGGTTGGCCCAGTCGGCCAAGATGCTCCTGCGCACCTATATGACGGTGATAGATTCGGACTATAAAGCGCAGGAAGTGATTGACGAATTGCAACTGCCGATGATGCCCAAGCCATTGCGCGGTCAGGCTCACTTTGCCGCCGAGGACGACCGCATGGTGATCAAGATCGAGATCGAGGCCTCCGACGGCGACATGGCTAACGACATTGCCAGAACCTGGGCCGTATTGCTGATTCACTGGCGCGACGAACAAAACGCCAAGCAAAACAAGGAGGATCGCGTCTACGCCTATCTGCGCGATGAACCCAGCTACGTCCAGTCGTGGCCCAAGACAAAAGTTGTCACTGCCGCGGGAGGGGTCTTTGGGCTGGTGATCGCCGGTGTGATCGTCTTTTTCCTCGAGTGGCTCGAGGCGGGCATCGTCCGCACCCCGCAGGATTTAGAGCGCCAGTTGAACATGGTCGTAGTCGGCGCCATTCCCCCCACTAACTAACCGAGGAGCTAACAATGGCCGAACAACCAGATTTAATCACCCTGACCGACCCCCGCAGCCCGGCAGCCGAGGCATACCGCACGTTGCGCACCAATTTGACCTTTGCCGCGCTCGACAAGCCTCTCGAAACCTTGCTCGTCACCTCAGCCGCGCCTGGCGAGGGGAAATCATCCATCATCGCCAATCTGGCGATCACGCTGGCGCAGGGTGAGCGGCGCGTCATCCTGGTGGACGCCGACTTGCGCCGCCCTGGTTTGCACGAGATTTTTGGCGTCGCAAATGACCGGGGGTTGACCACCATGATCGTCGAAAAGACTGCGTTGGACGATCCCCCGCTGCTGGAGGTCGGCGTGGACAACCTGTGGCTGATGCCCAGCGGCCCGCTGCCCCCCAATCCGGCCGATCTCCTCGGCTCGCGCCGCATGGAGGAGGCCATCGCCCGGCTCAAAGCCCGCGCCGACGTGATTCTATTCGACGCCCCCCCTATCGTTGCTGTGACCGACGCTGCTGTGCTGGGCACCAAGGTGGACGGCGTGCTGCTGGTCGTCCGCGCCGGACGCACCCGGCGCGAGCACATCCAACAGGCCAGGGAGTTGTTGGAGCGGGTACACGTTCGTATCTTGGGAGCGGTGTTGAGTAACGCGCCCCGTGACGTAACACTGGGAGGATATTAGCCAAATGAAAGGACTGATCCTTAGCGGGGGCAAAGGCACCCGTCTTTACCCACTGACCTACACCAGCGCCAAGCAACTCATCCCCATTGCCAACAAGCCGGTGCTGTTCCGCGTCATCGAGTCCATTCACGCCGCCGGCATCAGCGACATTGGCATCGTCGTCGGCGACACCGCAGAGGAAATCAAAGCCGCCGTTGGGCGGGGGGAACGCTGGGGCGTCAATATCACCTACATTCAACAAGATCAGCCCCTGGGACTGGCCCACGCCGTCAGGGTGAGCCGGGACTTTTTGGGGGACGAGCGTTTCGTCATGTTTCTGGGCGATAACGTCATCCAGGGGGGCATCTCGGAGCTGATCGGGCAGTTTGCCGAGAGTGAATGGAACAGCCAGATTGTCCTCACCCGGGTATCGCAGCCGGAGCAGTACGGTGTGGCCGAACTGGACGCAAAAGGGCGCATCGTGCGGCTGATCGAAAAGCCCAAGCAGCCGCCTTCTGACCTGGCGCTGGTCGGCATCTATATGTTCGACCATCATATCCACGAGGCGACGGAGAACATCACCCCATCCTGGCGGGGCGAGCTAGAGATCACCGATGCCATCCAGTGGCTGGTGGCTCACGACTACCGGGTTTATCCTTACATTCACCGGGGTTGGTGGATTGATACGGGTGCTCCCACCGCTATGCTGGAGGCCAACGGGCTGGTGTTGGAGGAGTTGTCTCCCCAGATTGAGGGGTACGTGGACCGCGATTCGGAGGTAGATGGGCGCGTCACCATCCAGAAAGGGGCCGAGATCGTCAACAGCGTCGTTCGAGGGCCGACCATCATCGGCGAGCGCACCCGCATCGTCAACTCGTACATTGGCCCCTTTACCTCGATCTATCACGATGTCGTGGTTGAGGATAGCGAGGTCGAGCGCACCATTATCTTGGAGCACAGCCTGATCCGCAGCATCCCGGCCCGCATCCAGGATAGCCTCATTGGCCGGCGCGTCAGACTGACCCGCTCTCCCATCAAACCCAAGGCGTACAAATTGACTTTGGGCGATCATAGCCAGGTGGGGATTTTGTAGCTAGGTTCCAGTGTTCTCCCACAGCATTGACCGCGCTGGCGCGCCGGCAGCGTCATCCCAGCGCAGTAACTCGGGTGTGCCTTCGTATCCCCAGGCCAGGCGGAAAAAGGTCAACTCCTCTCGTCCCTCAATCGGCCCTTTTTGTTGGTAGACAGTGACCCACGCCCCTGTGTTGACGTACCACGTCCGTTTTCCAATCCGCTCCAGGGCCGCCCGGTGACAATGGCCCATGACGACGTAGCGCACGGGATGGGTAGGGCTTAGAATTTGCTCTAGCTTGTGCGCCACGTCCAGCAGATAGTCGCTCTCAAAGATATGATCGAGGCTGCGCTTTAGCCCGCGCTTTAGAAAGTAGGCCAGCACCGCTGCTCCCAGGTACACAACCGTCATCCAACTCGAGCCCCCGGCGAGAGCCAGGCCCATCAGCACGAAAAACGTGATGATGATCAGGGTCATCAACGCAGAGAGCAAACCCCGCACCACCGCGCCGCCCCATTCCAGCCACACTGCGTCAACTCGCTGTTTTGCCAGGTTCGAGATAGCTTCTGTCACTTCCGGCGGCAGAGAAGTGTGGTCGTAGCTCGTTGGCTGTCTTTGCTCGCGCCTGTTGCCGAGTACGGAGGTCGCTGTCTTGAAGGATACGTTCCAGAGCGCGCGCAGAAAGGTCCAACCCTGAGTCACGGCGAGTTCAATCGTCCCGATGGGGTCTGTCTTGAAGGCCCATCCTAGATAGCGCGAGGCCGGTTTGATGTTGTCGGCAAAGGGATGCACATCCTCTACTTTGTTGAACAGGTAGCGCACAAAGAGACTGCCCCACGGCAGTTCGATGCGCCGGGGGTCCTCAGGGAGCACTGGATTGAGGAAATCGCGGAAATGGTTGGCCGCTTCGTACTGCCCGCCGTGCTCAACATAGATGTGCTCCGGCTCGTGGTAGAACCAGGGATAGAAATGTACGTGCTCTTTCAAATCCTCCAGCACGACCGGCGGCCCATAGTCCAGCGCCAGCCGCTCCCGCGTGTATGCTCGCTGCATCTCTTTGACAAACCGAGCTTGCACTTGGGGCCAATATAGCTCAATATCGTGGTTGCCGCTGATAACGGCGACGTGGTTGCCGCGTGCCAGGAACCAGCCCAGCGCGGCGAAAAAGCGCCGGTGCCCCTGGGCAATCCGCTTGAGTTTCCACTCTGATTCCCTGGCCGTCGTTCCCAGGCCATAGTCTCGCTCGTTGCGGCTCAGTTTCTCGTGCCCATCCGTCCCCTTGACAGTCAGCCGCTCCCTTCCCTCTCTCGGCAACGAGACTACTTGCAGGAAATCGAACAAGTCGCCGTTGATGATCAACATCCACGGGCGGCCACCGAAGCGGGGTTGTTCTTTGATTCTCTCATGATAGCGCAAAAAGCGATCAAAGGCATCGTCGAGCAGGAAATCCTCCAGGCGAGAGAACTTGGCTTTCTGCGGGTCTAATCCCTCACTCAAGTGCAGGTCACTTATAACCAGTATGTTGTGTTCTTCCATTTTCATTTCCTCCTCAACGAACAGTATAGCACGAATGTAGATGCTCGCCAAACTATCCTGCACTGGACAAGTTGGGCCAAAGAGGATATAATCGCCTCCGTTGCCTGTTTTGTCGTAGAGAGATATTATATGCGCTGTCCCGAGTGTAAAGCTAAAATTCCAGATAACCTATCCCTTTGCCCGCAGTGCGGTACGATGGTGGAAGAGACGCGCCCGATGCGTGCCTTGCGCAAGTCCAAGCGGGGGCCTTCCATTGATACTGAGGCTACACCGATACTGGCAGAAAATGCGCCAGGGCCTACCTTTTGGCAGCGCGCGCGCCGAATACTCTTGTGGGGCCTAGTTTTCCTGGCCCTCACGACGCTGGGCGTTAGCCTGGGGACCTACTATGGCTTCCATCAAGGAGAGCGCGAACGGGAGCAAAGTCACCTGGATCAAGCCGAGCAACACTATCGAGACGGATTAGCGCAGCTCGACGCCGGTGAGTACGAGCGCGCCATCGCCGAGTTCGAATACGTGCTCAAGATCAACCCCAACCATCCTTTGGCTCAACAGGGCATCTCCGAGGCGCAGGCGCGTATCGCTGCCCGTCCCACTCCTACCTCAGAAACCTACGAAATCGTCGTAGATGATCTGTACCAGGAGGCCCTGGCTCACTATGAAGCCGAGGAGTGGAAAGATGCGGCCGCTGTGCTTACCCAACTGCGTGTGTTAGATTCGACCCACGAGGCAGAAACGGTCGAAGAGATGCTCTTCACCAGTCTATACAACGCGGGGATGGCGCTGCTGGATCAGGATTGTCTCGAGGAAGGCATCTTTTACCTGGATCAGGCGGTGGCCTTGCGCCCGTTGGACGAGGAAACACTGACTCAACGCAGGCTGGCGATACAGTATATGACCGCGCTGGGTTACTGGGGAGTGGATTGGCAACTCTGCATTGACCGCTTTGGGCAGCTTTACGCCGTTGCGCCCAACTATAAAGACGTCTTTCGGCGACTCTACGATGCTCACGTGACCTATGCCGACGCCTGGTATGCTCAGGGTGAGATGTGCCCAGCCGAGGAGCAGTACGCGCAGTCGCTCCAAATGATAAACGATCCTGGCATTGAGCAAAAGCGGGCCGAGGCTGCTCAGGTCTGCGCCGTGGCGACGCCGACCCCCATCGCGCCCATAGAAGGGACGCAGACCATCACGCTGACCGAGATGCCGCCCGGCTTCACGACGGGCAAACTAGCCTATCCCCTCTATGACACCCAGACCGAACTCTACAACGTGTATGTCCTCTTCATTGACGGGCGACTGGTGCGGATGGCCGGTGGAGCCGATCAACCCTGCTGGATCTGGAGCAACGGTATGCTGGGGTATCGCAATCTGCTCTCGCCTGGAATCTCGCTGCTGGTACCGGGTGAAGCCGCGCCGAGACAACTGATCTCTGATGCCGGGGTGGCCTGGCCTACTTTCTCGCCCGATGGCAGCCGTGTGGCCTACGCCACGCAGGATGTGGTCGGCACGTGGCAAATCTACATCGCGCCAACGGATGGATCGGCTGAGCCAAAGGTACACGCGACGGGGAAAGGGCCTGTGTGGGGCCCTACTGGCTGGCTGGCCTGGACCGGCTGCGAGGTCGGTGGGGCCTGTGGCATTTTCTTGGACAATCCCGACGACGATCAACCTCCTGTCCGCAAGACCGCCAGCATCAACGACATCGGTTTGAGTTGGGCACCCAACGGCGGGCTGCTGGCCTACATGTCAAACGTCACCGGCAACTGGGAGGTATACCTGCTCAGCGTCGGGGGAGGCATCGTGGTGCTCACCGATGATCCGGCCTCCGATGGTCTGCCCGCGTGGGCCCCTGATGGCTCTCGTATAGCTTTCGCCTCTAACCGAGATGGAACGTGGGGCCTCTATCTGATGG
>QMOE01000165.1 GCA_003648125.1 Chloroflexota bacterium | reverse complement strand
TCGCTGCTGCGCAGTCGTATCTGTGTTGGATTCTCCCAAATCAAATGAAACGCACCCGTATGATTTTCACCGCAGAGCACGCAGAGAACGCCAAATTTTCTCATTTTATTCCTATGAGACGACTCCCCTGAAAAAAGGTCATCTAACCACAGAGACACAGAGGACACGGAGAAAATTTAATGTCTAGTTCAAGAAAATTTCACTTTGCGCGCCAAAAAGTTAATTTTTCAAGGCCAAGTTTAAAGTCTCTGTGGTGAAATTCCTAGTTTTTTCAGTAGAGTCATGAGACGATATTTTCATCTGACTCTGCGGTAAGAAAAATGGCCCTGCTCAGGTGCCCGGCACTTGGATTTTGATGAAAATGGCATCTGGTTGCCATCGAAAGAGCTATTTTCGAGGGTAGTCGTGCAAGTGCCGGGCACCTGAGCAGTTACGCTTGGATTCACTTCCCCATCGTGCCATCTCGATCACGCCGTCCTCGGCGACCGGGTGGACGCGGCCGCAGCCGGCGCAGCGAAATGCGTCCGCCTCCCGGCTCAAGCGGCCACCGCAGGCCGGGCAACGCAGGATCTCCGGCAATGGTCGGATGCCACCACCACGCGGCTTCCCGGTTTTGATCGCCCAGGCCAGGTCATAATCCACTTGCCAGGAGCGTACCTTGACGTCTTCGAGGGGGAACTCGCCCAACACCTGCTCGAACTCGGCGCGGGGGAAGGTCCGCCGGGGCAGGAATCTGGCATCACGCCCAATGCGATTGGTCACTAGCAACACTCCGCCGGGTCGCAGGACACGCACCAGTTCCACCAATATCGCGCGCGGGTCGGGCGTGAACTCGAGCGCCTCCAGGCAGGTGACGGCGTCGAAGGTATCATCATCGAAAGGGAGTTGGCGGGCATCCTGCCAGATGAATGTCAATCTGTGCGCGAACTGCACGGTTCTGCGCACGGCTTCATGCAGCATGCGGCGGGAGAGATCCAACCCAATGACGCGCCCATCGAAGGGAGGTTGGCGCAGCAACGCACAGGGCAGGCGACCGGTGCCGGTCGCCACGTCGAGCACCAGGGGGGCGGGAATCAGTTCCAGGGCGCGGGCCAGGGGCAACCCCAGAAACCATTGTTCGTCGCCGCTATCGTATTGCTTGATGCGCTCGTAGACGTGGGCCGACCAATCGTAGAGCAGCACGACTATGCGCGGCCCCAGGTATGCGCCCTCGGCGATGATCAGTTGCCAGTAGAGCAGCAGACCCAGCAATAGTACGAGGAGAAGAATCAGCGCGATCCAGAGCATCGTTCACAGCGCCCAGGCCGCGACGAGCAGCGCTGCCATCAACCAGGGGCGGGTGTGTCGCACGTACCAGGGAGCGGGCTGTCCGCGTCGCAGCCAGGGGAACAGGGCCAGTTGCGGGGTCAGCAGCAGCGCCAGCACTCCCGCCGCCAGGGGGTGGTGCAGGGTGATAAGAAGCGCCGCTGCCAAGAGTTGGGCCATCACGCCCAACCAGCGACCCCAGGCCGACCCGGCCCGCCGGTTGGCTCCCCAGGCCAGAGTAAAGGCCAGCGCCAGCCCAGCGGAACCCGGCGTGAGCGGGCCAAAGACAACGTGCCCGGCCAGCCAGGGAAACATCACGGTGACGACGGCGTCGCTCCAGCCCCACGCCATGCTCAATTGCATCACAGCCAGGGCAGCCAGGCTCAAGAGCAGCAATTCCGGTCCCAGCACAGCCCCCAGTACAGCCGTCACCGGCAGGGCAACGGCGATGGCCGAGAGTGCCGGGCCACATGTGGGCCAGAGGACGTCCCGCCACCAGGCGCGCAGTTGTCCCAACCAGCGGGAGGCCCGGTCGCCGGGCGAATCTGGGAGCGTGTAGGGTGGCGGCGGCACTGGCTCGCCAAAGCGCCAGTTGCGCCAGCGACGCAGGGGCGTGGCCCAGTCGGTGCTTCCCAGCGCCGCCCACAGCGTGCCCCATCCGCCGTCCACCAGCAGGATCAGCAGGGCCAGCCGCAGCAAGTCTTGGCCCTGCCAGCCAAAGCCGCCCGAGGCGACGACGCCACACAGCGCCGCCCACGCCGGCCCCAGCCAGGCGATAGGATTGGTCAAGCGGGCCTGCAGGCGAATCAGACCGCCGGAGGCCGGATGAGAAGCAGTAGGATGTGGATGCTCTTCCATAAGCCGAATGGATTATACCACAAACTGCTCAATCACGCTCAACACAGAGCGCGCGCAGGCGGCCCAGGAGAAGCGGTGCACATTGACCAGGCCGCGCTCGACCAGGCTCTCACGCAGGGCAAGGTCAGCGGCGACGCGGCTCATTGCGGCAGCGATGGCAGTGGTATCGGCAGGGGATACCAGGAGCGCCCCGTCTCCGGCCGCTTCTGGCAGGCTCGAGGTGTCGCTGGCGATGACGGGGCAGCCGCAGGCTTGAGCCTCTAGCACCGGCAGGCCGAACCCCTCGTACAGCGAGGGGAACACAAAAGCCAGCGCCCCGCTCAACAGGGCGGCTTTGTCATCATCGGGGATGTAGCCAGGGAAGAGCACCCGTCCCTCCAATCCCAGGCGGTGCACCGGGGCCAAGAGGTCATCGTAGAGCCAGCCGCGCTTGCCGGCCAAAACTAGCTGAATCGTGGATGGCAAATGGCGAACGGCGAGGGCAAAGGCTTGCACCAGGCGGAGCAAGTTTTTGCGCGGCTGGAGCGTGCCCAGGTAGAGCAAGTAATCACCGGCGATGGTGTAGCGCGCTTTGACCGCTTCAATCGCGGCTGGGTCGCGCAGCGGGGCGAGTGTCTCGTCGTAGCCGGGGTAGGCGATGGTGATCTTTTCCGGCGGGGTGCCGTACCGCGCTACCAGGTCGGCTTTGGTGGCCTCGGAATCGGCCAGCAGGTGCGCGGCGGCGCGTCCGCTCCAGCGAGTGGAGAGGTCGAGGTATAGACGTTGGAGCCAAGGATGGGCTTCTGGAAAGTGGAGATAGCCCAGGTCGTGGATTGTGACCAGGCTGGCGCGAGGGTGAACGAGCGGCAGGACGTGGGCCGGAACAAAGAGCACGTCCGGCGGGCGGCGGGCCATCTCCCAGGAGAGGCGGGCGTGAGTCCACAGGCGGGGGAAGGGAACGGGGCGCAGGTCGGCGCCGGGGAAAACATCAGACGGAGGCGGGCTGCGGAAGTAGAGGCGGAAGCGATGTGGGGTATCGCTCGCCAGCAGCGCCTGGATCAGCCACCGGGAGTAGGTCTCCGTACCGGTCGGGCGGGCGGCTACGGCGCGGCTGGCGTCAATCCCGATCAGCATCTAGTGTATCTGCCCAATAATATCGGGGTGATATTTTAGCACACATCGGTCTTTAGTCTTTCTCTCTCCAGCCAGCAGGCAAAACCAGGCTGCAAGCTAGCAGCGCCATAGCTTACAAAGCCATCTCTCAAACGCCCAATGCCTCCATCACTGCTCTCGGGTTTTTTGCCGCCACAGTCAATAACGCCCTAGCTGGCCCTTTCGGTTTCCTGCGCCCCTGTTCCCAATTCTGAAGCGTTGAGACACTGACCCCGATCATCAAGGCAAATTCCCGCTGTGATTTATTCAGTCGCTCACGAATAGCTTTGATATCTAATGGGCTGAACTCAAAAACACGTCCGGGAGAGATATCGCCTCGCTTTATCTGTCCCGCCTGTTTTATACTTTGTACTAGATCCGCAAAATTTGCATCGTTCATTCCAACCATTCCTTTACCAACTTGCGCAGGAACTTGATTTGCTCCTGAGTCAAGTCTGCCTGTTTGCTCTTTTTATACGCCAGCAACATATAGATCCTGTCAGCTGGCTTGTCCCAATAGTAAATGATACGTAGCCCGCCTCTTTTCCCTCGTCCAGGGATAGCCAAACGTATCTTTCGTAATCCGCCGCTATCTCTGATGATGTCGCCTGCATCTGGGCGGAAAATGAGCGACAATTGCAATGTCCGATAGCGGTCATCGTCAACAAGTTCCTGAATTTATTTGGTGAAAAGAGGAGTTTCAATGAAAAGCATAGCGTAACTCTACAGTCACATTATACGTCACTGGCGCACAAATGTCAAAAACAGCACAACCACCTACCCACCTTCCAGCGCGTTGATCTTGTCCACACGCCGGGCGTGACGTCCTCCAGCAAATTCTCCATCAATAAAAGTCTGCACGATGTCCAGCGCCAGGCCGGGGCCGATCACCCGCCCGCCCAGGCAGAGGATGTTGGCGTCGTTATCCTGGCGGGCCATGCGGGCCATGTAGCAGTTGGCACATACGGCGGCGCGTACTCCGCGTATCTTGTTGGCGACCAGGCTCATGCCGATCCCCGTGCCACAGATGAGGATGCCGCGCTCAAACTCACCGGCGGCCACGGCCCGCGCCAGCGGAGCGGCGATGTCGGGATAGTCCACAGATTCGGTGCTGTGCGCGCCCAAATCCTGCACTTGATGGCCCCGGGTGATCAGGTACGCGACGATTTGCTGTTTCATCTCGTATCCGCCTTGATCGGCGCCGATGGCGATGTGCATGTCTATCTCCTTTGGAATTGAGGCAGCCATTGGGCCTGCGCGGCCAACATCTCGTCCACCAGTGAGCGAATCTGGGGCAGGGTGCAGACGGCCCCGGTCAGCGGGTCGAGCGCGACGGCGTGGTAAATGGCTTCCACCCTGCCAGTCAAGGCAGCCTCTACGGTCAGTTCCTGCACGTTGACGTTGGTGCGGTTGAGGGCGGCCAGTTGAGCGGGCAGCGCACCGACGGCAGTGGGTTGGATGCCATTGCCATCTACCAGGCAAGGCACTTCGGCACAACATTTCTGGGGCAGGTTTTCGATCAACCCCCGGTTGGGCACGTTGCCATTGATGCGTATTGGCCGGTTAGTCTCTAGCGCCTCGATGATGTAGGAGCCGTATTCGCGGGTGCGTTTGGTGGGTATGTTCCCGCCCCCGCCGAACAGCCCCAGTTCGGACTCGGGGCGTACGTCGCGGCAAAAGCGCAGGTTGCCCCCCGTGCGGCCATAGTCGAACCAAAAGTTCCGGTTGTCCTTGAAAAGCGGCACCAGATCATCCTCGATCATCTGGGCGCTCTTGCGAAAGTAGGGCACGTACTCGCTGGCGTGACCGCTGGACTCGGTGACGAAATACCCAAAGTGCTTCATCATCTCGATGCGCACCGGCTCCAGGTCATAGTTCTCTGGCCGTTCGATGGCCTCCCAGAGCAACGGGTAGAGGTCGTCGTCCCCGTGGCGCAGTTCGAGGAACCAGGCCTGGTGGTTGATGCCGGCACACAGGTAGACCAATTCCTCATAGGGGACGTCCATCCAGCGGGCCAGCATCTCGCTGGTATCCTGGACGCTGTGGCACAGTCCCACGCAAGGGCGACCGATGGCTGCATCTATGGCCCAACAGTTGGCCGCCATCGGGTTGACATAGTTGAGCAGCAGCGCGTCCGGCGCCAGGTCATCCATCTCGTGGCACAGGTCGAGCAGCACCGGAATGGTGCGCAAGGCCCGGAAAATTCCGCCAGGGCCGAGTGTATCGCCCACGCACTGCTCCACGCCGTACCGCTGGGGAATCTCGATGTCCAGGGTGTATGCCTCCAGTCCGCCCTGTTGGAAGGTGGTGATCACGTAATCCGCGCCCCGCACAGCCTCTCGCCGGTCGGTAACGGCCTCCACCTGAGCGGCCAGTCCGCGCTGCTCAATCATCTCTTGCACCAGAGTGAGGGCCTGGGCCAGGCGTTTGGGGTCAACATCCATCAAACTGATGGCGCTTGCCTGCAAAGCGGGCGTCAGCAAAATGTCGCTGCACAGGTTACGGGTAAAAACGGCGCTACCAGCGCCAACGATGGTGATCTTGATTTCGCTCATTAAAAGCTAAGCTCCCTGAACTCACCGGTGGACATAAAAATGACTCGCTCGCAGATGTTGGTCACCCGGTCGGCGATGCGCTCCAGTTTGTGAGCCACCCAGAGCAGGTAGGTGGCTTGTTTGATCGTCCGGGGGTCTTCCATCATATAGGTCAGCAACTCGCGGTAGACCTGGTCGTACAACTGGTCAATCTCTGCGTCCCGCCTGGCCGTCTCGACCGCCAGGTCGGGG
>QMOE01000164.1 GCA_003648125.1 Chloroflexota bacterium | reverse complement strand
GCTCAGTACAAGGGTTTCGATACGCCTTCGGCTACTCAACCAGCGGTCGCTAGCCTTAGGTTGACGCGCATGGGTAAGAAACCCGCCCTACAGATTCGCGCCCCGGATTATTGAGATGATACCTGGTAGATTTATTCAAAGAATCTCCGTGCTTGCCTGTCGGCAGACAGGCGTCTCTGTGAATCCTCCGTGAATCTCTGTGTAACAAAAATTTGGTAAAAGTGTCTAGTAGAGAAAATGTTGCAAACTTTTCGTATTGTGGCATAATACGCCGGAGCGGGAAAAAAGATAAACGTAGCGGAGGACGAGAGAACAAATGAGATTGAGGAACTGGCTGTGGGCGATTTTGTTGATTCTGACGTGCGGGGTGGGGACGGCCCGAGCCGATGGTGGGCCAGTTATGCGCATGGTCTATTTTTATTCCAATGATTGTCTGCACTGCATTACCATCATCAACGATGTTTTGTCGCCCCTGCAAGAGCAATACAGCGATCAATTGCAGATCAAGATGGTCGAGATCTCGGACCCGGATAACTATGCCATGCTGATCGCCGCTGAGGATATGCTGGATGTCTCCTCAGAGGAGCGCGGGTTGCCGACATTGGTCGTTGACGGGCAGGTGCTCATCGGGGAAGATGAGATCAGCGAGGAGAAATTGCGCTGCTTGCTCGACATCTGTCTGGGAGCAGGTGGCACTGCGTGGCCCGATATCCCCGGCCTGGATGAGATTGCTGCTGGGAGTGGGGGAGGAACGAGTTTTGACTTTGGCCAGGGCGAGCAAGTGCAGCCCTGTGGCCCAGAGGACGCGGCTGTTTGTAAGGAGCCGATGCCGATTTACGCAGCCTATTTCTATGAGGTGGGCTGCCAAGAGTGCAGCCGCGCCGAGTACGATCTTCGGTACGTACAGAGCAAGTACCCACAGTTGATGTACGAGGAATATAACGTTCAGAATGACACTGCTTTGGCGGAGTGGTTGGGTGATCGTTTCGGCGTGCCAGAGGAGCAGCGCTTGGCAACCCCAGCGTTCTTCGTCGGCGATGATTACTTGCTCGGCACTGACATCACAGCCGATGCGGTGCAGGCGTTGGTCGAAAAGTACGCTCCCACCGGCGCAGAGCGCGCCTGGGATAATTTTGATTCCGCCGAGGCTGAGCAGAATATCCTCGATCGTTTCAAGTCGTTTGGTGTTCTCACTGTCGTCTTCGCCGGCCTGGTGGATGGCCTCAACCCCTGCGCCTTTGCCACGTTGGTCTTTTTTATCTCGTACCTGACCTTGAGCGAGCGCAAAGGGCGGGAGATTCTGGTCGTGGGTGTAGCTTTTACCCTCGGCGTGTTCCTGGCCTACCTGGCGGTGGGATTGGGTTTCTACAAGGTGCTGGCTCTGCTGGGCGATCTGCTGACGACGTTGGGGCGTTGGGTATACGGTCTGACCGCTCTCTTGTGTGCCGGGCTGGCAGTGTTCAGCTTTCTCGACTTTCTCAAGGCCCGGCGGGGAGAGATTGGCGATATGACGTTGAATTTGCCTCACAAGTTGCGGATGCGTATCAACTCGGTCATTCGCCGGGGGCGTAAATCGCAGACGTTCATCGCCGGGGCTTTTATCACCGGTATAGTGATCTCGTTCCTAGAGTTGGCATGCACGGGCCAGGTCTACCTGCCTACTATTATTTTCGTGATGAGCCGGCCCGAGATGCAGATGCGGGCGTTTGTCTTTCTCGTCTTGTACAACTTGCTTTTCATTTTACCATTGGTAATAGTTTTCATCTTGGCTTACTATGGTACCGGGTCAAAGCAGTTGACCGACTTTCTCCAGCGGCGGGCAGCGACGATCAAATTAGGTATGACGATGCTCTTTGTTGCGCTGGCAGCCTGGCTGGTCGTTTCTATATTTGCCTAGCGCGGAAACTTGGTTTCTATACTGCTCGTTGCCACAATCTTGCATTTTGGGTATCTTTTCAATAATTCGGGGGAATGTAGGTCGGAATGGCATTCCGACTTACTCTCGCCCCTACTTTTTGAGAAGATACTGCATTTTGGACTGCTCAGCCTGCGCCGGTCGCTATTCGACCAACGACTGCTTCACCAGTCTGAAAAGTGAAACTTTATGCCTGTGCCAAGTATAGCAGAACCGCCGCAGGGTAGGCCCCCACGGCGGTTGGTTTTCAATCGGGAGAGGTAAACGCGGATTATTGCGGATGCAGACAATCTTGTGCTGTGTACCGTATTTTCTCCCACACGATTTCGTATCCTTCTTCTTGGCTCCCGCATTGTCCAAAGTCGCCGCGCCCGCAACTATCCGGCACTGGAAAGACGATCTCGCCCGATGCGGTAAAGTAGGTCATGGTGTGGGGGTATCCCAAGAACTCGTGGCGCGGCTCTGGTAGCTCATACTCGGGTTCCACCCCGCCGTAAAAGTAACGATATTCGCCGCCGAGGCCCCCTTTTACATCCCACGTCATTTCCCCGCCAATTGTGTTGCATACGCCCAGGGTTGGTTTCGACATCCATAGCGGCTGCGCCGGTGTCGGCGTGAATTTTGGTGTGAGGGTGGGTGTGGGTGTGGATGTCGGTCGTGGGGTGGGTGTTGCGCCTACTCGGAAAGTGATCTCTAGGTCTTCCCCGATTGGGTTCCCTTCGATGTCTTGCAATTGCCACACGCTGGTGTATCTGTCGTAACTCGTAGGTGCTTGCAGAGTAACTTGGATCTTTGTGGTCGCGCCCGGTGTAACAAGTTCGACTGCCAGCTTTTCTACGACTTTTAGTTCCTCGCCAGATACGAAAACCAACTCGATCCCTCGCGGCCACGTGCGCGTGCCTGTGTTTTTGATTTCCCATCGTTTGGTGAATTGCTGGCCCGGCACAAGTATGCTGGGCCAGACTGGTGTGTCTGTGACGATTTTGAGGTCGTACATCTTGGTTGCCACGGCCGTGGCGGTCAAGTCGGGGGTGGGGGTAGAGCTAGGGGTGGGTGAGGGAGTGAAACTGGTGGTGGCTTCATAGGTGGCTTGTGTGTCACGGGTAGCCAGCGCCGCCTCCGCAGCGGCGACTTGGGTGGCAAAGATATCCGGTGTTGTCGTAGGGGTGACGTTCGCATCAGGCGTGGGGGTCGCGATTTGCGAGGCCAGAGCGGCCAGGGCGGCCAGCAGGGGGTCTGCTTTCCCTGTAGCGTAGAAAAAGCCGCCGCTACTGATCAAAATCAGGGCCAGCAGTGCGATCAACCAGGTGCCCCAGTGACGATTGGTGCGGCGGGCTGAGTCTACTGGAGGGGTGTAGGTCGGAACGCTCGGCAGCGTCGCTCGCTCCCATTGCCCCGTCTGTTTCTGCGCTTGGATGTCTACCGCCGTCGCGGATGTCGGTGATACTGTGGTCACTTCTGGCGCGGCCTGTAGGACGGGTTGACCGGTCATAGCTCGTTTTAGATCGGCAGCGAGCTCTTTGGCGCTCTGGTATCGCTCTTCGGGGGACTTGGTCAGTGCTCGCATAACTACCGCTTCGATGCCCGGAGGTAAGTTGGGATTGATGGCAGTGGGGGGTGTCACGGGATCGTTGATGTGTTTGAGCACGATTCCCATAGGTGTCTCGGCATCGAACGGGAGACGGCCTGTGACAAGTTGGTACAATACGACTCCAAGCGAGTAAATGTCGGCCCGTTCATCCCCTGCTCGTCCCATTCCCTGCTCAGGAGACATGTACGCAGGTGTCCCGACCATGGCCCCGCTGACCGTCAACCCGGCGACGTTCACCATCTTGGCGATACCAAAGTCCATCAGGATGACCTCATCATCCTGGGTGAACATTATGTTGGCTGGCTTGATGTCGCGGTGCACCGTTCCCCGGCGATGAGCGTAATCCAGGGCGTTGGCGACTGCGGTGACGATGCGAACTACTTCCTCCAGTGGAAACAGTTGGCCCTGCTCATCCAGTTCCTGCAGACGTGTTTTGAGGCTGGGGCCGTCAACGAACTCCATCACCATATAGTAAATCTGGTCTTCTGCGTCAAAGTCGTGAACTCGGACGATGTTGGGGTGACGGAGCATGGCGGCGAATTTTGCCTCGCGTTGGAAGCGGGTCAGAAAATCCTCTTCGGTGGCCAGGAAGGCGAGAAGGACCTTGATGGCTACATAGCGGTCCAGGCCAGGTTGATACGCTTTATAGACTTCGGACATGCCGCCGGTGCCCAGATGCCCGATAATGCGGTACTTGCCTAATGTCTTGCCGATCAATGTTTTGTTCCTTATGGCAGGAGTACGGGATTCAGTATTATCCAATTTATGGCCCCCCTGAAAAAAGGTCATCTAACCACAGAGACACAGAGGACACGGAGAAAATTTGATGTTTGGTTCAAGAAAATTTCACTTTGCGCGCCAAAAAGTTAATTTTTTCAAGGCCAAGTTTAAAATCTCTGTGTCTCTGTGGTGAAATTCCTAGTTTTTTCAGTAGAGTCATTTATGGCCGTCTACCAGGGACTATTCAATTGGGTGTGTTTCAAATAAGTTAGGTAGGCGCGCTTTCCATAGCGCGCGGTATGGAAACCGCGCTACTTTTAACCGAAATGAAACGCACCCTATTCAATTTTACTACAGAATTGCACGAGTAGGTCAAGAAAAGCATTGCAGTTTCGTTAAAGAGTGGTTACGGCGGTTACTTTTGCCGCGGAAGGTGAGAATCGCTGCGGTGATGCAGCCAAAACGGCCCTTCAACCTAAATCTGAAGGGCCGCCCCGCAAACGGGTGAAAGTTTGAACCCCGGCATTCAGCTTGGAGAGCACTCACACACCCAAACCCTTTCGCCGCTGCATATATTAACACGACCTCGAGTTTTTGACAACTTGCGGAGTGTGCGCGTCACTTGTGCGCCACGGAACGCGGTTATCCTGACTTGTCGTAAGGGCGAGGCACTGTCTCGCCCCTTCCTCGGCGGGGTTGTTAACTTGTTCACTCAGAGCCGATCAGCCCCACCAACTCGTAAGCGAGTGTAGAAGTCTGGTGGCCCTTGACCCCTTCGACTATCAGCGAGTTGGCCCGTACTCGATCTCGCACCATCTCCCACGTACTGGGGCAGAGCAAGATTTGTCCCGGTTGGGCGCGCCCCTGCAAGTGAAAACCCAGGTTGACCGGGTTCCCGATGGCGGTATACTCCATCCGGCCTTCTGCTCCTACGTTGCCCACCACAGCCTCTCCCGTGCAGATTCCTATGCCCACGAAGAGCTGTTCCTCTGAGGTGATAGTGCGATAATGAACTTCTACCGCCTTCTTTAGCGCCCAGGCGGTCTGCACCGCGCACCAGGCGTGTTCCTGTTCCTCCAACAGTGGGGTGTTGAAGAGAGCCATCACTGCATCGCCCATGTACTTGTCCACGATGCCCCTGTGGTGGCGGACCGCATCCTCGGCCAGAGAGAGATAGCTGTTGAGCACCTCAAAAACTTGTTCGGATGGATTGACCTCGCTGAACTTGGTAAAACTTCGCAGATCGGCAAAGAAAACTGTGATCACCCGCCGCTCGCCATGCAGTCCCAGTTCGGCCAGGTCGTGCGGGAGCCGATCCACCAGTTCGGACGGGAGGTAACGGCGCACCATGGCGCTCTCTCGCTCGTAGCGCCGCTTTTCTGTGATGTCGTCCATCACAATCGCCACCCCCAGATTTTCTTTCCGACTCCCTCGCAGCGTGGAAAGATTCAGACTCAGATGGAGTTGCCCGCCCTGGGGCAGGTATGGGCTGATCTCTTGTGTTATGCCAGCACTGCCGCGCCGGCGCACGTCCTCTACGAGAGTGGGGAGAGGAGTGTCGCACAGGAATCCGAGTGCCTGCTGATAGGGGTGATTTACTGCCTCTTGAGCCGGGATGCGCAAGATCGTCTCGGCAGCGGGATTGAAAGTGGTGATGAGGTTCTGGGTATCAATGGTGATGACTCCGCTGGCGATGCTGGCAAAGATGTTATCCGTATACCGCTTCATCGTGGCGATCTCGTCCCGCTGACGCCGCACGTTATCAAAGAGGCGAGCGTTCTCCAGAGAAATGGCTGCCTGCCAGGATAGGGCTGCCAGCAGCTTTTCGTCTCCAGCCGTGAACCCTTCCTCTTCGATTTTGTCTGCCAG
>QMOE01000163.1 GCA_003648125.1 Chloroflexota bacterium | reverse complement strand
CTTAGAACAACAGCACGGAATGGAATCCGCGCCGATGAGTGATTTTCGGTTTCGGAGGGGCAAAGCATTGCTTTGCCCCAACCGGGCTAACCACCCAGCAGTTTGAAGAATGCCTCGATCCCATAGTAGCCGGCCAGGGCAAAGGTAATGCTCTTGATCACCTTACCGGTCACACAACTTGCCAGGAACTTGGACAGCGGGAAGCGCAGCATACCGGCGGCCAACCCTCCCAAGTCAAAGATAGGATTAGGGATCAGGGCCAGTGTAAAGATGGTCAAAACCCCATACCGCTGCATCCATTGAGTCAAGCGGTCGTAGATGGGATTTTCGTCCATCCAGGTCTGTCCGCTGTAACCGGCCATGTAGCCGGTCAGTTCTCCCAAAGTCTGGGCCACGCCACCGACGAGGCCCACGATCCAGGGGTTAAAGACTCCGCCCATCAAAAAAATAAAAGCTAACCCCGGCAACGGGAAAACCAGCGTGGCGTCACCGATCAGCCCCACCAGGAAGACAGCCACGTAACCGTACTTTTCCAACTCTTGGAGGCGGTCGCGGAAATAGAGGGTCGCCCCGCTGGCGGCGAGTATCACAATGATGGTCAGGATTTGGACAATCCTCAATCGCCAGACGGGCGGGGGGGGAGGAACTGTCCGGCCGTTCATGTCACTGGGGCAACGGTGCGCCCAGGCGCACGATCTTGGTCTCGTCTCCGGGCAGGCCGGCGGTGACGTTGCGCGTGTCCACGATCAGGTCGGCGTGCTGTACCACGCGCTCATAGTCGAGGCTGCGATGGTTGGTGACGATGACGACGCAGTCAGCGGCGGCGAGTTCCTCATCCGTCAGTTCCACCGATTCCAGCGCGACCGGTTCGCGATGGAAGACGTCGCCGCCCACCTGGAAACGCGGCACGTAGGGGTCGTGATAGCGTACCACAGCACCACGGCTCAACAGCAGTTCGATGATCCGTTTGGCGGGTGAATTGCGGGCATCATCAATATCCGGTTTGAAGGCCACACCCAGCACCAGCACGCGCGCGCCGAGGAGCGGTTTTTTGCGCAGAGAGAGAGCCTGCGACATCAAATCCACAACGTGACGAGTCATGGCCTGGTTAACCTCGCCGGCCAGTTCGATGAACTCGGTATAGTAATCGTACTCGCGGGCCTTCCAACTGAGGTAGTAAGGGTCTATAGGAATGCAGTGCCCCCCCACCCCAGGGCCGGGGTAAAAGGGCATAAAGCCGAAAGGCTTGGTGCTGGCGGCCTCGACCACTTCCCAGAAATCAATCCCCATGCGTTCTGTCAGCAGAGCCAGTTCATTGACCAGGGCGATGTTGACGGCGCGGAAGGTGTTCTCCAGCAGCTTGGTCAGCTCGGCGGCGCTCGCCGAGGAGACAGGATGCACCGGCGCACCCATCTGGCGCAGCAGGTCGGCTGCCAGTTGGGTACACTCTGGCGTGATGCCGCCCACGACCTTGGGGGTATTGTAAGCCGACCATTGCTTGTTGCCGGGGTCAATCCGCTCGGGGGAGAAAGCCAGGTAGAAATCCACGCCGGCCTGAAGGCCGCTTTTCTCCAGGATTGGCTGGACGATCTCTTCCGTCGTGCCGGGGTAAGTGGTGCTCTGCAGGACGATCAGTTGGCCGAATTTCAGGCGCGGTCGGATGCCGTAGCTGGCAGACTCGATGTAGGAAAGGTCGGGCGCGCGCTGGGCGTCGTAGGGGGTGGGGACGCAGATGAATATGGCGTCTACCTCGTTTAGCTCGTCATAGTCTGACGTGGCCGTGAGGAGGCCGGATTGGATGTAAGGAGCCAGAGCATCGTCGGGGACATCGGGGATGTAGCTCTGCCCGGCGGCGACGGAATCCACCTTGCGCTGGTCCACGTCCAGGCCGGTGGTGCGAAAGCCAGCCTTGACAAACGCTGTCGCCAGGGGCAGGCCGACGTACCCCAGACCAATGATAGCCACGCGGGCAGTGCGGTCGTTAATTTTATCTTGTAGATTGGGCATAATTATTCTCGTGAATCAAGCTATTCATTGGACCAAAAAGGGGGACGCTCCAAGCGCCACAGACCATAGAGACCCGCCAGTGCGACGATCCCGCCGACGATGTATCCTTCGATAACGGTGGCCTGGGTAACAAAGACGGCGAGCAGTCCCAGGACAAACGAGACGACATAGAGCGTCAACACGGCCTCGCGCTGAGTCAGCCCGGCCGCCACCAAGCGGTGTGAGGTGTGGTCTGTGCCGGGCGTGGTGGCCGGGTTCAGGCGGCGGCGCAGGCGGGAGATGATGACCAGGGTGGTATCAAAGATGGGCAGTCCCATCACCAGCACCGGCACCATCCAGGTGACAAAGGTGACGTTATCGGGGAAGCGCAATTTGACGCCGATAGCGGCCAGAGTAAAGCCGAGGAACTGTGATCCAGAATCCCCCATAAATATGCTGGCCGGGTTGAGGTTGTAGAACAAAAAACCCAGGCAAGCGGCCATTACGGCGACGGAGAGCGCACCGACCAGGTATTGCCCGCTGAAGGAACACATCAGGGCAAAGAAAGCGGCCACGATGGCCGAGACCCCGCCGGCCAGGCCATCCATATTGTCCAAAAAGTTGACCGCGTTGGTGATAAAAACGACCCACAGCACGGTGATGATCAGATCAAGGGCGGGTTGATGAAAAGTGCTGACACGGATGCCGTTGATGTAGAGCAACAAGGCGGCGAGCGCCTGGATCAGCATTTTAACCAGCGGGGGAAGACTCCAGTGGTCGTCCACCAGGCCCATGAAGGAGACACCCGTAGCGCCGATGAGGATGGCGCCGAACTGGTCAAAGTTGCTCTGCTCTCCCAAGATAAGCGCCGCAACGACGACAGCCAGGTAGATGGCGGCGCCCCCCAGGCGCGGGACAGGGCGCTTGTGGATGCGGCGGGCGGCGGGGTAATCAATGAAACCTGCTCGCGCGGCCAACCGGCGAGCCGCAGGTGTAGCGCCCATCGCCAGCACCAGCGCGCCGGCAAAGACCAGCAGGTAGTTGGTCACGGTTGTCCTTCTCCCAATGCCGCTTGTAACTGCGTCACCATGGCCTGGATGTTGGCTTGCTGATCCTCTGGGGCCAGCTCGAGCGCCGTCTGGGCGTGGGAGAGCGCCGCGTCGTTCTGGCCGAGTTGGTTGTAGACGATAGCCAGTATGCGGTGCGTATCCCAGGCGTCGGATGAATCGGGCGCCAGTTCCAGGGTACGCTGGAGAGCAGCAATGGCCTCGTTCGGGCGGCCCAACTGGGCGTAGATGGAGCCTAGCACGCGCCAGGCCTGGGTGTGATTGGGGTTCAGTTCGAGCGCCTGCTCGTAGGACGCCGCCGCTTCCTCCAACTGGTTCTGCCTCATGTAGGTATCGCCCTTGAGAAGCCAGACGTCGGTCAAGCGCGGGTTGATCTCTAACGCTCGGTCATAAGCTTCGAGCGTCGCGGTGATGTTGCCCTGGCTGGCGTAGATGCTGGCCTGCACCTTCCACCAGGTCTCGGCAAAGTCAGAGTCAAGTTCCAGCGAATGGGAGCATTTCTCCTGGGCTTGAGCAAAATCACCTATGGAGAGGTAGAGAACAGCCCACTCGTTCCACAGGATGGCGTTTTGGGGGCTGAGGGAAGTGGCGATGGCATAGTTTTCGTCCGCTTTCTGGAGCAGAGAACGCCGTTTTTCGTCGTCGGAGGTGAAATCCACCCAACGGCGGTACATGCGGGCCAGGTTGGCGGAGTGGTCGGTGTTGAGCGGGTTTATCTCGCGGGCTTCGTGCAACGTCTGTTCCGTCTCGCGCATAATAGTCTCCCGAGCAGGATCTTGGAGAGACGAAGCGAACTCTAAATAGGCCCGGCCGAGGTAGAGGTAGTAAAAGTCCTCGTCCATGGCAAGATCAATGGCGTGTTTGTAGTGCTCAATAGCCACCTGCCACTGCCCGCTGCCATCGTATGGACTGGCTTGCTTGTAGACGATGTCGGCCTGGATGGGGCGCAGGTTCGTCGTTATGGCAACGGCGATAGCTAACACGGTCAGCACGACGAACGCGATCACGCCAGCCGGTTGCGTGGCTTTCCATGTTCGCCGCCACATTCCCAGGAAGAGGGCTGCGCCGCCGGCGATCAGGGCGAAAAAGATGAAAACGTAATAGGCGGTCAGAAAACTGGCGACGTGGTCGGCAAGTGCGAGCACGTCCGCCATAGTCTGAGCTTGGACGTTCAACATCGCGGCCTGGCGACCGGCCAATACCAGGGCGAATCCAAGCCCCACAGCCAGTGAGATTAGCAGGTACATCACGGCTGCCAGGGTTCCATCTCCCTTGCGCTCGCGGAACGCGCCGCCCTTGGCCATTTCGGAGATGAATATGACCGCGCTCATGAGCCAGGCCAGGCCAAAGATCAGCAGTGCGCCATAGGAGGTGCGGCTCTCTTGAGCCGGCAAGATGGTGAGCGCGCGCCAGACGATGCTCAGGGGTTGAGTGAGGCGCTCGGCATTGGTGATAAAATCAAAGGCCAGCGTGCCCAAGATAAACCCGCCGATGATGGCTATAGCCAATACAGGCCCTAGCCAGGTGGGCAGGACGGACGGAGCGGGAGAGGGCGGTGCGATCTTGCGGCGCTTTCTATTTCTTTTGCTTCCTTGTTTCCTGTCTCCCTGTTTCCCGCTTTTCGTCTCCTGCACCGGCTCCCGCTCACTGATGAGATTCAGCCCGACCACGACCAGTATTGCGGCGCAGGCCCAAAAGGTGGTGCGCGTGGAAGCAATGGCGATGCCAAAGTTAATCTCGACGAAATGAGCCACTACGGTCGTCAGGAGGCTGGCCAACAAAATAAAATGGGGATGAAAAGACAATGTCCCGGGTTCGGTCTTCCACTCGGAAAAGGCATAGATTACCAAATAGAGCACCAGTCCAATGACGATGCCGATGGGGATGGACAGGCAAAAGAAATGGGGAGCAATGAGAGGCACGATGATTGCCGTCGCAACGATCGCGCCACCGGCTAACAGTCCAAAAAAGAGCCACCGTCGCCAGTCGTCGGGGAGAAACCCCATCCATTTTAAGGCAAAGTAGAACACGCTCCCAAAGAGCCACAGGTAGGCGACAAAGCCCAGGAGGCCAGTGATCACCAGTGAGTCCATCGTCTCGTTGTGCGAACGGTCGGGGGAGGCGGTGCGTGATTCATAGTGCCCCAGCAGAGGGGGATAAAATCCGTTATAGGCCACGTACATGGATTCCGGCCCGTAGCCGACCAGCGGGCGCAGGGCATTGAAGGAATCGGGATGCCCTGCGAGATGGCCTTGAGGCGGCGGATACTGAATTGGGGCGTGAGGCTTGATAAGATCGAACGCCCCTTCCCAGATGAGATTACGTACCATGCCGGTGCCGCCCTGGTATTGGAGTATTCGGGCCACACGGCTCAACGGGGTGGACAAGGCCCACTCGTGAATCGTCCCGTGGAGGTTGATGAGCAAAAAGCCAATTGAGAACAAAACCACGAGCACCAGCGTACTCACCCACAGCGTCCGCCACGCCCGGCGCCCGATGATACGCTGCATGGCCAACATGCCGATGACCGCCCACACTCCCAAGCTGGCTATGAGACCCACCATCGGGCCACGGCTTTGCGTGTACCAGATGGCAATCAACTCGACTGCAGCGATAAATATGTATCCCGCCGCGCGTGGAATGTCGGCCCAGTTTGCTTCATCGTCGCTCAGGATAGCCTTGAAACTCTCCGCTATCCGGCCCACAGTGAGGGAAAACGTCATGATCAAGTAGGCAGCGACGAAAATGGCGTTCCCCATGTTGGAAGCCACCCGCTGGGTCACGTCACCGCCCCAGGGCAGCGGATCCAGCCTGTTATGCTGAATGAGACCGTAGAGTGCGACGGGTAAGCCATTGACGATTAGCACCGTGATCAAGCGATCTAGTTGGGCGCGAGTGCGTAGTCCTTGCAGGATAATGAGGAACAGCACGATGTAGGAGAGCGTGGTATACGTGCCCTGCAGGCGCTGGTAAGAGCCTAGAAAGCTGACACGGGGTGTGACGGAGAGGATGGTGCTGAGCAGGTAGACGACGACAGTAAAGAGAGTGGGAAGCACCAGCGGCGTGCGCCAG
>QMOE01000162.1 GCA_003648125.1 Chloroflexota bacterium | reverse complement strand
GCGTTCGGCGGACACGTCCCCGAGCAAGGGCACGGCCTGGCGCAGCAGAGCCTCGGTGCGAGGCTCGATCTCGAAACCCAACTCCGCCGCCAGGCGCACCGCACGCATGGTACGCAGCGGATCGTCCCGGAAGGCGCGGTCGGATACGGCCCGCAACAGTCCAGCGGACAGACCCGCGCGTCCACCGTAGGGGTCCACCACCTGTGCGCCGTCCAGGCGGACGGCGATGGCGTTGATAGTGAAATCACGGAGAGCCAGGTCGGCAGCCAGAGTGCCCCCCCGCGCGGCAGCGAAATCCACGTAGAAGGGTTTCCCCCCCTGCCCCTCGCCCTGGCGGAAGATCACCCGCCCGGTGTCGCGCTCGGCGTCCAGGGCGTAGAAGGCAGCGCCAAAATGATTCGCCACCCGTCGGGCGACAGCCAATGCGCGGCCCAGGATCACGAAGTCCAGGTCGTGACTGGGCCGCCCCAAGAGCGCATCACGGACGCAGCCGCCCACCAGGTACGCCTCGACGCCCTGATCGCGCACGAAACGGGCCACCCGCTCGGCCAGCGAGCCGGGAGGGAAAAAACGCGGCATATCGAGTTCGGTCATTGAAATCTCCCCCACGTAAGGTGCCCGGCACTTTTCAAGTGCCGGGCACCTCGTCACCTGATTCAAGCCGAGCGCGAAATTCGATCACCTGTTCACGCAGGCGGTCAATCAAGCCCGGAGGCACACTCTCCGGCCCCAACCGCGCGACCCGCTCCTTGCGAAAGGCCAGTTCGGTGCAAGCTCTCGTGAGGCGACGCAGAGCCCACCAGCGGCGGAATTGCCCGCGCACAACCATGCGCCACTGCACGCGCACCCGGCCCAGATAGCTCCCCACCCACTCGTAACGACCCGCCGGTAAAGTACCCCGCGCCATCTCGTCCTGCATCTGGCGGGCCACGAGGCGCCGCTCTCTATCACCCACGCCGACGAGCACGGCAACGACAACCAGCACACCGGCCCAGCTCGACACCACGGCGACGCGGAACAGCCAGGGTGTGACGTCGGTGACGGCCAAGTGAGTAGCCGTATTCTGCAATATGTGCGCCGCTACCGCGACGAACAGTCCACCCAGAGGCCACAACCAGCGTCCCCGCCCCTTGCGCACCGCCCGCGCCAACCCAAACCCTACGCCGACCAGTGCGCTGTACAAGGCCTGGTTCAGTCCAAAGACCAGCCCCTGCAAGAAGATGGCCCGGTTCAGGCCCGCGTACCCGTCGAACAGAAAGTTGCCGATGTAGGTCAGCAGGTTGGCGGTCATGGCGAAGCCAAAGCCAACCATCGAGCCGTAGACGATGCCGTCCAGGACGTTGTCGAATTCGTCACGCCAGCGCCAGTAAATCAGGGCCACTGCCGCCGCCTTGAGCAATTCCTCGACCAGAGGAGCCAGCAGAGTTCCGCTGACTACCTCCAGGCGATAGCGGCCCAGCACCTGCAACGGCAACTCCAAACCCAAGCGTAGCCCCGCCGCCAAGAGCAACGCGGGCAGCGCGCCCCACACGAAAGTGGCCAGGATCATGGCGAACGGTTCGCGCTCGTAGCGATCCGCCCACCAGACGACGAGCAAATAGATGACCGGTGGGATCAGGGCCAGGATCAACGCCCGCGACACCCCGCCGGCCACTTGTGCCGCCGTCAGGGTGAACACGACCACATCCTGAGCACGAAAGTCCTCGTCCTCCCAGCGAGTCGAGGCCGGATGGATGGCCTGCTCGCTTGTGCCGTCACCGTCGGCGTCGAAAGCCAGGGCGAAGTCCGACCCGCCGTGCAAAAGCAGAGTCCCCTGTGCCCCGGCCGACCAGGCAGGCAGCTCGTAGCTGAAACGGCCTACCCGCCTCCCGGCGACGTCCGGCCAGGTCACATTCAAAATCAACGGGCCGCCGTTCTCCACGGACAGCGCGGCGACGGCCCGCAAACGCACAGTGATCGGGCTATCCGCCGGCGGGTAGGCGTGCAGGATGACCGCTTCGCCTCCCGCCCCGGTACGGGCCAGGTGCTCCACCTCCGGCCAGCCGCCGCTGGCGTCGGGACATTCTACTTCCAGGTCGTAAACAGTCGCGGCGGCGGAAGAGAGGTCAGCGCGGGGACGGGTGTGGTACCATTCCTCCTCATCCCAGGGCTGATCCTCGGCCCACTGTATGGGCCTCTCCCACTGATCGCCCTTGTCCGCCGGACCCAGCGGCCCGCCAAAATCCGCCTGAAAAGCCTGCTCCCCCCAATGTCCCTCGAAGCGCAACCAGCGCAGCTCAGGGTAAGCGTCGGGATTGGCCAGCAACTCCTGGCGCGATGGGACGAGCACCACCTGGGGGACGACCGGCCCCTCGCTGCCGGTGCGGTCGTAGGCCGACACCTGCCGGGTGAAAAAGCGGAAAGTGATGGGGTACAGCTCCGGGCCGACGAAGTAATTGGCGTGCGACCCGCGGGCGACGTACACGGCGGGGTGCGTATCCCGCACCACGTGCACGTTTTCCCACAGCCGCCGCGTCCCGCCGTGGTGGGCGGTGATGGTCACGAACTCTGGCTGCCGGTCGGCGTCCAGCACCACAGTGACCATCTCCCAATCACCCTCGTGCTTGTTGTAGGAATCGTTGTAGTAGTAGAAGAGCCAGTATTGCAGCGCGATACGCCCGCTGGCCTCATCGGTAGTCAGGTGCGCGTAGGCAATCACCGGATACGCCGACGATTTCTGCCCAGCGCCGGGTTGCAAGAAAAGATCGTAGAAGTCACGATGGGCGGTGTAGTTCAGGTAGCCGCTGTTGCCGTCTGTGCCGTACCACAGGTCGAGGAAGTATTCCGCGCCGTAATTCTGGAACAGGGCATCCCCGCTGGGCCGGTTGGTAATGCTCTGCTCCGCGCCTTTCACCCGCAGCCGGGCGTGGTCAATCATCACTTCCACGCACTGCGGGCGGAAGACCTCGTCCTCGTGGAAGAAGAGGGCCGGGGCGTAGCGTTCGGCCAGCGCCAGAGGAGAAAGAGCCTGTTCGCCAGGCAAGAGCGGAGGCCCGGCCCCAGCCCGGCCCACCATCACAACCAGCAATCCAGCAACCAGAAACCCGATCCAGATAATTCGTCCACGCATATTCATTCGCCATTCGCCATCTGCCATCTGCCATCCGCCATCCGCCATTCGCTATTCGCCATTTCACCCATACAAAATCTTCACCGTGGAATACACCCATTTCATCCGCTGGCGGGGATAATGCTGAGAGAGATGACGCATCAGCTCTGTGGTCTGGGTGCGAGGATCGAGGCCGGATTGTTCCACCAGCTCCCGCAGCCAATCCCGCTGTTGCAGCTCGACGATGAACTCCAGCCACACTCGCCGGATCAGCTCCTGCTGTGATTCCACGTAACGGGAATCAAAATCCTTGCTCAGCTCAGCTTCCAGGTCTTCCACGCGCCCGGTGGCGAAGTCGTAATCCCGCTCGGCCATTTTCAGCAGGGCCTGGCGAATGATCTCCTTGCTAATCCCACCTCCTGCCGCGAAATGTATCTCCTCAATGGAAGGGGGCTTGCATTTGTAGTAGACCGCCGTATCCCTAGTGGAGATGACCAGCACTGCCCCTTCTTCGACAAAGGTGTCGGGGCCGGCGGCCCGGTTGCGGGCCTCCAGTTGCTCCTGCAAAGCGCGGTAGGCAGCGGCCAGGGCCTCGGCGTCGGGCCGCTCCACCCGAATGGAAGGCACCAGATCGAAGCCGTATCGTTGGGCCAAGTCTTGCAGGATGCGGTAACTGGCCAGGCGACCGGGCCGGTAGCGCACGGCGGTGTGCAGAGTGAAGGCCAGAGGAACGTCGTATTGCACCAGGTGGGGATTGCGATAGCCCCACAGCTCGAAGCAGAGCGTGAATTTCTGCTCCCGCACCGCCCGCTCGATGGGAGTGCGGTCGGGCATGACCTGGTCGAGCAGGGCCGGCCAATCACCCCAACGGCTGGCTCGCAGGACGGGTTGCAGGCGGGTACGGGGGATAACTTCCAAAGGAGCGCCTTCCTCATCGGGCAGGGCGTAGAAGATGATCGCCGTACCGTCCAGCTTGCGGGTGAACCGGGCGTCCACCACGTTGATGGGCAGGGGAACAACGACGCGAGTCAGGCCCGCTCGCTCGTCGCGCACGTAAGGATAGTGGATTTTGGGCATGGCGGGGATGATCTCCAGCCGCTCGCGCCCGGCAATGCGGGAGATGGCTAAAGTGCCCAGGTAATCACTCTCCTGCATACAGACGTAGCCGGCGAAAGGCACCCCGCCAGGTGAGGTGACGTCGAAATCGTTCCAGTGCTTGGCCGCCACACCAGTAATGTGGACGATGGTTTTCAGTGTCTCGGAATTGGTCATCGAAACCCCCAAATCGGCGAATCTGCGAATCGGCAAATCGGCGAATCAGCAAGACAGCGTTCACAGATTCATAGATTTGCTGACTTGCAGATTTGCTAACTTGCCAACTTGCGGAGACGCTCCATCGCCTCGCGGATGCGGTCGGTGTCCGCGCCGAGCGAGATGCGCACGTAGCCCTCGCCGTGGGCGCCGAACACCGTGCCCGGCGTGATGGAGACCCCCTGTTCCTCCAATAACCTGGAGGTGAAGGCCTCGGACGTGTAGCCCGCCGGCACCGGAGCCCACACGTACAGGCTGGCCTGCGGCTTACGAGCGCGGATGCCCACCGCCGCCAACCCGTCCAGGATAATGTCACGCCGCTCCTGGTAGATGGCGTTGCGCTCCTGCAACCAGGTCTGGTCGCCGGTCAGGGCCTCTATCGCCGCGTCCTGAATGGCACGGAATATACCGGAGTCAATGTTGGTCTTCACGCGGGCCAGGGCCTCCGCTGCCTGCCGATTGCCAACAGCCATCCCCACCCGCCAGCCGGCCATGTTGTACAGCTTGGAGAGCGAGTTGAACTCGATAGCCACCTCCCGCGCACCCTCCACCTGGAGAATGCTAGGGGCCACGTAGCCGTCGTAGGTCAGGTCGCAATACGGCGCGTCGTGGCAGATGAGCAGATCGTGCTCGCGGGCGAAAGCCACCGCTTCCGCGAAAAACTCCAGCGGAGCCGTCGCTCCGGTGGGATTGTTCGGGTAGTCCAGCCAGATGAGTTTAGCCCGGTCGGCCAGATCGGCAGGGATGGCGGCGAAATCGGGCAGATAGTTCCGCTCGGCAAGCAGAGGGAAAGTCTCCACCCGCCCGGCAGCCAGGTACGCCCCCATAGTGTACGGCGCGTAGCCGGGATCGGGAACGAGAGCCACGTCGCCGGGATCCAGGTAAGCCAGGGAGATGTTGACGATGCCCTCCTTGGAGCCGATGAGGGGCACGATCTCGCTGTCGGGATCGAGGGTCACACCGAACCGGCGCCGGTAGTAGGCAGCCATCGCCCGACGCAGGGCGGGGATGCCGTAGTAGCCGCCGTATCCGTGATGATGGGGATCGTGCGCCGAGCGGCACAGCGCGTTGATAATAGGCGGCGGCGGGGGCATGTCCGGGCTGCCGATGTCCAGGCGGATGACGTCCACACCCCGGGCCTTCATCTCGGCGATACGTTTGCCCAGGCGGGCAAAAGGGTACGGTGGTAGGTTGATGATGCGATTGGCTGGTTTCATTGGTTGTCTTCGCTCCTTTTTATGTTGCGTTCGCCCTCCAGCAGAACTTCGACCACGCGGCCCACGTGTTCCAGACTGGCCGCGCTGACCTTGTCCGGCGTGTCCTGAGTGGTATGCCAGTAGGGGTAGTCGAAGTCAATGATGTCCACGGCCACTATCTCCCGCTTGGCGAAAGGGGTGTGATCGTCGAACATGGCCCACTTGTATTCGGGGATGAAGAAGTCCCCGTAACCCAGGTCGGCAGCGATGGCCCACAGCCGGTCCTGTAGCGCGGCGTCGGAGTTGCGCTCCTTGTAAATCTGTTGCTCCGCGTCGCCGATCATGTCCACGACGATGACGAACTCCGGCCGGACCGTGAGATGCTCGGCCATGTACGTCGAGCCGACGATCCACTCCCAGCCATCGAGGCCGCCGTTGTCCTCGGCGTCGAAGAAAGTTAGCCACACCTCGTGATGCAGCTTGTCCCGATCCAGCACACGGGCCAATTCCAGGAGCACGGCGACCCCGCTGGC
>QMOE01000161.1 GCA_003648125.1 Chloroflexota bacterium | reverse complement strand
TAACGTTTGAACGAGCAGAAAGCGCTGGTCGAGTAGCGCCCAAAGGGCGCATATCGAGACCAAGCGGCTTGGGCGAGACCCGCTCCCTTCACTTCGACAGGCTCAGTACAAGGGTTTCGATACACCTTCGGCTACTCAACCAGCGGTCGCTAGCCTTAGGTTGACGCGCATGGGCCAACACCCTGACCCCGCGAAATCTGAGAGCCTGAACGGATAATTGCGTCTGGCGAGATTTCCAAGTGACAAATCGGCTCAAACTTGGTATACTGATCGGGTACGAAAACTCGAGCGGCGACAAATTCTAGTGCATCCTGATGCACGGGAGGTAAATGTTTCGGCGATGTCCACCTGGTTTGCACGGCGCACCCTCGACCTAGTCGGCGTGCTCGTCGATGTCTACTACACGCGCAAGTATGGCACGATGGCCCGGCGTTTGGGCCGGCCTCAAGCCAGCCCGGCCCGGCGGCGGGGATTCATCATCATCCAGATTGACGGCCTCTCCTACGACCACCTGATGCAAGCGCTCGCCGCCGGTTATATGCCTCACCTGAGCCGCTTGCTGGCCGAACGGAGCCTGGCTGTATCTCCCTGGCGCTGTGGGCTGCCCAGCACCACCCCGGCAGTCCAGGCCGGCATCATGTTCGGCAATCGCTTCGATATTCCCGGTTTCCGCTGGTACGAGAAGGAACGGGGGCAGGTGATGACGGCCAGGCGGCCCGATGATGTACAAACCATGCGCGCCCGCATCAGCCGGGGCCATCCAGGTATCCTGCGCGGTGGCTCCTGCTACGTCAGCATCTTTGATGGCGACGCCGACCTGGCGCTCTTTACCCTCAGCGCGCTCAACCCCCATCGTTTCTTCGAGAGCGCGCGGGGAATGGGCCTGTTCCTGCTGTTCCTGCTCAGCCCATTTCGCGTGCTGCGCGTCCTGGGATTGACCACCAAGGGCTACCTGGTCAATCTGGGCCGCCGATTGGTCGCACTGGCGCGCCCCAGTGTCCTCAGCCCCTTGGACCTCTTTTCCCCTCTGCTACACGCGGCCAGCGATGCACTGCTGACCGAGGCGCAGACCTTTGGCATGATGTTGGACATCTACCGCCGCGCTCCGGCCATTTACGCCAACTATAACAGTTACGACGAGGCGGCCCACAAGCTGGGGCCGGATCACCGGGCGGCCTTCCGTGTCCTGCAGGGCGTGGATAAGCGCATCCATCAAATCAATCGCATGTGCGCTCGCTATCGGCGGCGAGAGTACGATCTCTACATTCTCTCCGACCACGGGAATTCTCCCTCCGTGCCTTTTAGCTGGCGCAGCGGAGCCAGTCTGGGGCAGCACATCCTCGCGCAGATTGGGGCAGAACTGTCTGTGGACGAGCGAGTGGATAGTTACATTCAGTCGGAGGAAAAGACACGCTATCTGTTGGACGAGTTGCGGGGTTTAGAGTGCCGCTTTGCGCCTCGCTTGCGCCGGGTGATCGCCGTCGCCCGACGTTACCTGGGTCGGCGTGTGTTGCCGTCCCACCCCCTGGATTACGACCTGGGGCGGCAGCGGGATGTCGTCGTTTCCCCCTCCGGGCCGCTGGCCCACGTCTATTTTAACATCAGCCCGCGTCCGCTCGACTTGATAGAAGTGATACTGTTGTACCCGCAGTTGCTGAATAGCCTGCTCGCAGATACTGGCATCGGTGTGCTTATCGGACGGGCGGGAGAGAGGACGGTCGTGATGGGGCACGAGGGAGGCACATTGGTCATCGGGGAGGGGCGTGAGGCCGTGGAGTGGCCGCATCCGCTGGCGCAGTTCGGCGATATGTCCTATGCTGCGGCTCAGATTCACCGTCTGGCCCACTTTCCCCACTCTGGTGACTTGATCGTGTTGGGGGCGGTGGAACCAAACGGAAAAGTTGTGACTTTCGAGAAACAGGCGGGAACACACGGGGGATTGGGCGGGCCGCAGGGACAACCCTTTATCGCCTGGCCGCCAGAGCGCCCGCTGGTATCCGAGACGTTGAACGACGCGCAGGACTTGTATCCCTATTTTATGCTGTAGGGGCGAGGCACTGCCTCGCCCCTACTTATCGGATCGCCCCTTGTCGTAAGGACGAGGCACTGGATCGTCCCTACTTACCGGATCGCCCCTTGTCGTAAGGGCGAGGCACTGCCTCGCCCCTACTTATCGGATCGCCCCTACTGCGCGGCCTCGAACCCCGCCGCCAGCGCCTTCAGGTTGATCTCCTCCGTCCCTCGCGGGGCGCGCTCCCGCACCGCCGCCTCCAGCGACTCGCGGGATACGATCCCGGTCAGCCCAACCAGCAACCCCAGCCCTACCACGTTGGCGACGATCTCCCGCCCGGTCACATCCCGTGCTATGGTAGTCAGCGATGCATGCGCAGCCTGCGTTGTCGGCGCGCGGGTGACGTGGCAATCGTCCAGGATCAACGTCCCGTCTTTGCGCATCTGCCGGCCGTACTTGTCGCACGCCTCCTGGCTCATGCAGAGCGTGATGTCGGGCTGGATCACCTTGGGGTAATAGATTTCCTCGTCCGAGATCACCACCTCGGCCCGGCTGGCCCCCCCGCGTGCCTCCGGGCCATACGATTGACTCTGGACGACGTTCTTGCCGTCCCGGATTGCCGCCTCGGCCAGCAGAATGCCGGCCAGGATAGCGCCCTGTCCGCCGGTGCCAGCCAGCCGTACCTCGTAACGCTCGCTCATTGGGCCGCCTCCTTTTGCGCTCGTTCGATGACCTGGTCGTAGAGCCGCGTATACTCTGGGATGTCTCGGTCGGCAAACACGCCCCGGATGATCTTGGCCTGCTTCTCTTCCTCGCTCATCTTTTCGGCCTGCTTGCAGGTGATGCTCTGCTCCTTGAGGCGGCGCATCATATCAGGGGCGGTGCCCCAGTGATTCAGCCGGCCCAGTGTCGTGTGACAATAACTCATTGCTTCGACCACCGAGAAGCCGTCTTTGACGATGGCATGGGCGATGTACTTTTCCAATTCCTTCACGTGATAGACCGTGCTGCGGGCGGCGAAGGCGGCGCGTGCTGCTGCCGCCAGTTCGGCGATGTGGAAGGGCTGCTCGATGTGGCCGTAGGGGGCGGTCGCCGCCAGCACGCCGGTGGGCGTGGTGGGTGAGTACTGGCCGCCAGTCATCCCGTAGGTGGAATTGTTGACCACGATAGCGGTCAGCCCGATGTTCCGCCGGGCGGCGTGGATAAAGTGGTTGCCGCCGATAGCCAGCGCGTCGCCGTCACCCATCACCACGATCACCTTCATCTCCGGGCGCACCATCTTTAGCCCGGTGGCAAAGGCCAGCGCCCGGCCGTGAGTGGTGTGCATCGTGTTAAAGTCCACATAGACCGGCATGCGTCCCGTGCAACCGATGCCAGAGATCATTGCTATGTTGTCCTTGTCCAATTGTAGGCTGTCCACCGCGCGGATGATGGCCCCCAGGACGATGCCGATGCCGCAGCCGGCGCACCAGACGTTGGGGAATTTCTTGTGGTGGCGCAGATAGCGCTCGTGTATCCGTGATTCGCGCGGTGTCTTGGTTATCTTGTCCATTCGCATTCCTCGATGGCTTTTAGTATCTCCGCCGGTTTGATCATCTCTCCGTCTGCCCGGTTGACCCGCAGCACCTTGTCTCGCCCGATCACCCGTTCTACCTCCAGCACCAGTTGACCCAGGTTTAGCTCCGGCACCACGATGCAACTGGCCTGAGCGGCAGCCTGCTCCACGATTTCCTCGGCGAAGGGCCAGAGCGTCTCTAGTTTGAGGAAGCCGACCTTGCGCCCCCGCTCCCGCGCCATCTCGACGGCGTGGCGGGAAGAGCGGGCTGTGACTCCGTAGGCGATCACCACCACATCGGCATCCTCGACGCCGTCCTCGTCGTAGAGCAGAATATCCGAGAGGCTGCGGTCTATCTTGCGGAAGATGCGCTCTAGCCAGGGCTGAACCTCGTCCAGCCGGTTGGTTGGATACCCGCGCTCGTCGTGGTGCAGGCCGGTGATGTGGTAGCGGTACCCCTCGCCAAAGGGCACCAGCGGTGGCACGTCGCTGGGAAAGTTCTCGTAGGGCTTGTACCACTCCGGCGGCACAGTCGTCCCGGCGCGCTCCGCCCGCTCGACGGTCTCGTAATCGGGCAGCACGACTCGCTCCCGCATGTGGCCGATCACCTCGTCCATCAGCAGGATCACCGGTGTGCAGTACTTTTCGGAAAAATAGAATGCCCGTGTTGTCAGATCGAATGTCTCGCGGACGGAGGAAGGAGAAAGGACGATGATGGGATGATCGCCGTGCGTGCCCCAGCGGGCTTGCATCACGTCCCCCTGGGAGGGGCTGGTTGGCCGGCCGGTCGAAGGCCCCAGCCGCTGCACGTTCACGATGACGCACGGTATCTCGGCCATTGCGGCGTAGCCGATGTTCTCTTGCATCAAGCTAAAGCCGGGGCCGGAGGTGGCGGTCAGCGATTTGGCCCCGCCCACCGAAGCGCCGATGATGGCGGCGATAGAGCCGATCTCGTCCTCCATCTGGATGAACTTGCCGCCCACCTGGGGCAGCCGCCGGGACAGCACCTCGGCGATCTCGGTGGCCGGCGTGATGGGGTAGCCGGCGAAGAAGCGGCAGCCGGCGGCGATGGCCCCCTCGGCGCAGGCCTCGTCCCCCTGCATCAGTCTGGCGACTGGTTTCGCGGTCATTTCGTTTCCTCCTCCGGCTCAATATCGGCCACAAAGATGGCAAAGTCCGGGCAGTGCAACTCGCACCAGCGGCAGGCGGTGCATTTCTCCGGGTGGGCGACGATGACCCGCCCGTCATTCCCTTGTTCCAATACCCCGGCCGGACAAAATTCGACGCACAGCCCGCAGCCTTTACACCAGTTGGGAAAGACGGTCACGCGGCCGCGCGGCAGTTTTCGCTTTTTCTTTTTTACGTTTTCCGAATCATCTGCGCTCACTTGTTTATTTGACCTCCTTCAGAGTTGCTGCCATTATCCTATAAAGCTATGTTTTTGACCAGTACCGTTTGTACAGCTCCACGCGGTGACGTTTGTCAGGAGGACGGTTGCCGATTTGCATTTTGCCCCATATTGAGTATCATGAGGAGTATCAATCAAGGAGGTGCGATATGGGTAACAATCTCAGAGATTTGTTAAAGATTCCGTCATCGTGTGTAGAGGAGATCAATGCTTTGCTGCTCGACCCGGACGACCAGGCGATCAATGCCTTTCTGCAAGTGGTCGAAAAGTACGGCACGCCGGAGGAGATCAATCGGCAGGCGGCCGAGGCTCGCCAATTGCCGAATCTGATGGCCCGCCTGAAGGAGGTCGCCCCGGCCTACGTGGACGACATCAAGTGGCTGGAGGAGCAGCGGGACAAGAATTCCTTCATCAGCATAGCCGACTATCGCCGCCAGGTCTTGGGAGATAAGGCCGATACGATGGCCTTCGACGACAGTCTGGCCGTCACGCTCGAGATCAGCGCGCTGCAGTACTTTCCCTTCCTCATCGCGGAGGCTAAACAGGCCATCGCGCAGGGCGAACTGATGCCGGGCCGCTACATCCGCGTGCGCAAGATGAAGGAGCAGGTGGCCGACGGTGACATCCTGGCCGTGGCGGCGGCGATGCAGATCGTCGGCGCCAGTTACGTGGAGACGCTCGATACCAAAGGCACCGACGGCTCCAACATCCACCTGGGCGGCCCGGAGACGATCACCGGCTACTTTGGCGGCGTCGGCCAGCCGAACGATCACGCGCTCAAGTGGCTGGACGAGTTCCTGCACTATTATACCACCTATGGCATCAAGCAGGTGCTCAACATCAACCCCGGCACCGTCTTCCTGGCTTACCTGCTCTACAAGTTGGGGGTGGATAACGAGTTCAAGATCTCGGTCTACATGGGGAACGATAATCCCTACGCTGCGTTGTGGACTCTGATCGGGGCCAAGCTCTTCGCCCGTCCCGACGGCAGCAGCCCGCTGATTGGCTTTAACTGGTACAACTCGGTCAACAACGAGACGATGGAGATCACGGCCCAGATTCGGCGCGATTTGGGGTTCGAGGACGTGGTGCGCTTTGAGCATCACATCACCGAGACGTACAAATCCATCGTATGGCAGCCCTACGACCGGCTGGATGAGTTGGTAGAGATCGCCGACCACGTCGCCAACATCTCGGCCAAG
>QMOE01000160.1 GCA_003648125.1 Chloroflexota bacterium | reverse complement strand
TCCGACTGTTCGGATGCCACATCCACAATCGGGCCGGGCAAAAAGTCGGCCAGCAGAGGGCCTGCGCCGACCGGGCCGGAGCCGGGGCCGCCGCCGCCGTGCGGGGTGCTGAAAGTCTTGTGCAGGTTGTAATGGAGCACGTCAAAACCTAAATCGCCGGGCCGGGCGATGCCCAGCAGGGCGTTCATGTTCGCCCCGTCGCCGTACATCAGCCCGCCGTGCTCGTGGACCAGGCTGGTTATCTCCTCCACGTGCTCGTCGAACAGACCCAGTGTGTTGGGATTGGTCAGCATCATACCGACCAGATGGTCGCTGTGCTCGATGCAAGCTTTTTCCAACAGGGCCAGGTCAACGTTCCCGCGCTCGTCGGAGGTGATTTGCACCGCGCGCAGGCCGCTCATCGAGGTGCTGGCCGGGTTAGTGCCGTGGGCCGAATCTGGCACCAGGATCACGTCTCGCTCGGTATCCCCGCGATCCAGATGATAGGCTCGCATCATCAGCACGCCGGTGAACTCGCCGTGCGCCCCGGCCGCCGGTTGCAAGCTGACCGCCGCAAAGCCCCCGATTTCCGCCAAGAACTCTTGCAGGTGATACATCAAAAAGAGCGCCCCCTGCACCGTCTCCTCATCCTGGTAAGGGTGAATGCGGGCAAAGCCCGGCAGGCGGGCCATCTCTTCGTTGATCTTGGGATTGTACTTCATCGTGCAGGAGCCGAGAGGGTAGAGGCCAATATCAACCCCATAGTTCAGTTGAGAGAGCCGGGTATAGTGACGGACCAGGTCTTGCTCGCTCACCTCCGGCAGCGGGAGGTCATCCCGCACCAGGCCGGTCGGCAGATCGGTCGGGGGGACGTCCAGGCCAGGCAACACGGCAGCCCGGCGACCCGGACGGGAAATTTCAAAAAGCAGTGATTCAGTCATTCTGCCATCTCCTCTAGCGCATCCACCAGCGCGTCAATCTCCTGGCGTGGATTCATCTCGGTCACGCACAGGAGCATGTGATCTTGCAAATGCGGATAGTCCCGTCCCAGGTCATAGCCGCCGATGATACCCCACTCTTCCAACAGATAGTCGTTGATCTCCTGCACCGGCTTGGGACAATGCACTGCGAACTCGTCGAAGAAAGGCTCATCATCTAAAGGAGAAAATCCATTGATTTCCCCAATCCGCTGTTGGGCATAGTGGGCTTTGTGGTAGCACAGCTCCGCCACCTGGCGCATCCCGCTCTTGCCCAGCGCGGCCATGTAGACCGCCGCCGCCAACGCCACGAGGCTCTGGTTGGAGCAGATATTGGACGTGGCTCTCTCGCGGCGAATGTGCTGCTCACGGGTGGAGAGGGTGAGGACAAAGCCGCGTTTTCCCTCGGCGTCCACCGTCTGGCCCACGATGCGACCGGCCATCTTGCGGGCGTACCTTTTACGGGTGGCAAAGAAACCCAGGTATGGCCCGCCAAAGTTGAGGCCGGCGCCCATCCCCTGCCCGTCGCCTACCACGATGTCGGCCCCGAATTCACCAGGGGGTTTGAGCAGCCCCAGCGCGATGGGGTCAGCCACGACGACGAGGAGCGCGCCGACCGCATGCGCCGCCTCGGCCAGATCGCTCAAGTCCTCAATGCGGCCCAGGAAATCGGGGTACTGAACGATGAGGCAGGCGGTGTCATCATTGAGCAAACCCATCAAGTCTGCCGCTCCATCGTCCCCCACGATAGTCAATCCCATCCCCTGGGTGTAGGTGCGCACCACGGCGCGGTACTCGGGGTGGACGAAGGGGGAAAGCACCACCTGGCGTCGCTTGAGGCGGTGGACGTTGATGGCAGTGATGACCGCTTCGGCGGCAGCGGTGGCCCCGCCATAGTGGGAGGCGTTGGAGACCTCCATGCCGGTGAGGGCGCAGATCATCGTCTGATATTCAAAGATGGCCTGCAGGGTTCCCTGGCTGATCTCGGGCTGGTAGGGGGTGTAGGCAGTGTAAAACTCGCTCCGGCTCAGGACGGCATCCACCACAGCCGGGACAAAGTGGTTATAAGCCCCAGCGCCCAGGAAGCAGGGAGCCTCGGCGGTGGTCAGGTTCTCCTCGGCCAGCGATTCCAGTTCCCATCTGGCTCCCAACTCGGAAAGAGCCAGGGGCAAATCTAATTCGGGAAAGCGCACGTGCTCCGGCACGGCGGCGAACAGTTCTTCAAGAGAACTAACGCCGACAGCAGCAAGCATCGCCTCCCGATCCTCATTAGTGTGAGGAATGTATGGCATAGATCACCTCGATTGTGAGACGTCAAACGTCAGATTAGCCTTCTTCCTCGGCAACGAACGCTTCGTAGGCTTCCACGCCCATCAAGCCATCGAACTCGGCGGGGTCGGAGGGGGCAAAGCGGATCAACCAGGCCTGGCCGTAAGGGTCCTGGTTGACCAGTTCAGGCGTGTCCTCCAGTTCCTCGTTGACGGCGGTGATTTCTCCACCCATCGGCATATAGATGTCGGAGGCGGCCTTGACCGACTCGACGACGCCAAAGGCATCTCCCTTGCCCAATACGTCCCCCACCTCCGGCAGTTCTACGTAGACGATGTCGGAAAGGGATTCCTGGGCATGATCGCTGATGCCACACACAATTTCATCACCATCTTGACGAGCCCACTCGTGGCTCTCGGCGTACCGTGCTTGGGGATCTAGTTTCATCACTAATGCTCCTTTCTAATGTAAAGTTAAGACAGTTTCCATATCCGCTCGTAGGCAGGATACATCATATTATACTCAACGAACTTTGTCAGGGCAAGCCGCGAGAAAGCCACAGTGCCGGGCACTTACCCGGCACTGTGTGTGGTGGGCGGTACGGGACTCGAACCTGTAACCTCCTCCTTGTAAGGGAGGCGCTCTGACCAATTGAGCTAACCGCCCACATGATAATTATAGCCGGAAACTTGTATCCGTCAACGTCACAGCCGGGGCAGGACGATGGACTGCTGGCCCTGGTATTTGCCTTTTTTGTCGGCGTAGGAGGTCTCGCACTCCTCGTCCCCCTCGAAGAAAAGTACTTGGGCAATGCCTTCGTCCGCGTATATCTTGGCCGGCAAGGGGGTGGTGTTGCTGATCTCTAGTGTCACATATCCCTCCCAAGATGGCTCAAAGGGAGTTACGTTGACGATGATGCCACAGCGAGCATACGAGCTTTTGCCCACACAAATAGTCAACGTGCTGCGCGGAATGCGAAAATATTCCACCGTCCGGCCCAATGCGAACGAGTTGGGCGGAATGACGCACGTCTCTCCCTTAAAATCAACGAAGGAAGCAGCGTCAAAGTTCTTGGGGTCTACGACAATAGATTTGTTCGACTTTAATTCGGCCAGCGCGCGGGAGGCCGCGTCGCGGCGCAGGGTTAGATACGGCCATGCCTGCGAGAGAATATGCTGTACATCGGCAGGCTTGCTCACGACCAACTCGTTGCGCCCGCTATCAGACTCCCGCAGCCGACCCGTTCCGATGGTGGCCTGTACCCCTTCCAACATCAGGGGATCTTCGCCAACGATGACCAGGGCCAGGCTTTGCCGTCCCTGGGGGGCTGAGGCTTCATAGCCAATCTGCCCATGGGCATCCAGCACCCCCGCGACGTAAGCGCACTGCACGTCCGAGAGCTTGGACGCTGTGATCTCGGGTTGGAAAATCTTGAACTCATCGGCCACGCGGATGTCGTAGCCGTAGGACGAAAGCCCGTAAGAGATGACCCCGTCGCGCACCTGGCCGTCCACGAACGGCTCAATCATCCGCTGCTCCAGCGCCATTTTCCGAATCCAGTGATCTGGTCTAAGTCCCATATACTCCTACTCCCTCTACTTACATTCGTTCCGGCGCGTCCACTCCCAGCAAGGCCAGCGCCTGCGCCAGCGTCAGACGGGCTGCCCGCGTCAGCATCAACCGCGCCTGGGTCAGTTCCGGCTCCTCCGAGTTAACGACACGACAATCCCGATAGAAAGCGTGAAAGACTGCGGCCAGTTCCTTGATGTAAAAAGTGAGATGATGCGGAGCCAGTTGCGTCGCCGCCAGCGCCACAATCTCGGGTAACTCTAACATTTTGCGGATCAGCGTCAGTTCACTCTCGTGGGTCAACAGCGAGACATCACCCGCAGCCTCGGCATCCCACCCCAAGTCAACGGCGTGACGCAGTATGCTAGAGATGCGCGCGTGCGCGTATTGGACGTAAAAGACTGGGTTCTTGTCCGATTGTTCGACCGCCAGGTCAAGGTCGAAATCCATCGCTGCGTCAACGGTGCAGGTGAGAAGCATGAAGCGAATGGGGTCCGAGCCAACCTCGTCCAGCAACTCGCGCAGCGTGACGAACTCACCCGCCCGCTTTGACATCCGCACTTCCTCACCGCCCCGTTTCAGGCTGACCAACTGGTAGAGGATGACCACCACGCGCTCAGGGTCAAGCCCCAACGCCCGAACGGCCGCCTTCACGCGAGGTACGTCTCCGTGGTGATCGGCCCCCCAGACATAGATCGCCTTATCAAAGCCCCGCTCGACCAACTTGTTCCAGGCATAGGCAATGTCGGAAGCGAGGTAGGTGGGTCGCTCATCCGGTTCCGGTATAATTCGCGGAGAGCGGATCACGACGGCGTCCGCGTCCAAATCGGGGGTAGTGAACCAGACTGCATCGTCCCGCTCGACGATGTGCCCCTTGTCCCGCAGCATTTGAAGCATCCGGTCGAACAAGCCAGATTCGTACAAAGTCTTTTCGTGGAACCAAACGTCGAACTCTACACCCAAGTCGGTCAGGTCTCGCCGCATCTCCACCAAAATGCGTGCTATGCCCTCCCTACCCAGAGCACGCACGGCCTCCCGGCGCGGCAGATCGAGGTATTGGTCGCCGTGCTGTTGGGCTATTTGCTGCCCCATCTCCACGATATAGTGACCACGGTAGCCATCCTCCGGGAATGGCTCATCCCGGCCTAGAGCCTGGGCATAGCTGGCATAGACGCTCTCGCCAAAGCGACGCACCTGGGAGCCGGCGTCGTTGACATAGTATTCTCGCTCGACCTCAAAGCCCGCCGCCGTCAACACATTAGCCAGGACATCGCCAATGATGGCGTTGCGGACAGAGCCGACGTGGATGGGGCCGGTGGGGTTGGCACTCACAAACTCGACCTGGTATCGCTGTCCACGACCGATATCCAGATCGCCGAAACTATCCCCGGCGGCCAAGATGGCCTCGACCTGGGCGGTCAGCCAGGCTGCATCCAGCGTGATGTTGATGTAACCAGGTCCGGCCACTGCGACTTGTCCCACAAACGGGGCTGGCGGGATGCGGTCGGCTACTTGAGCGGCGATCTGTCGCGGTGGCATGTGGGCGACTTTCGCCAGTTGTAAGCAGACGGGTGAAGCATAGTCGCCGTGATTGAGTTGACGCGGTCGCTCCACGGCAACCACAGGCATCTCGAACCCTGGTAACGCGCCTTCCTCCTGCGCAGTGTGCAATCCCGCGACGATCAAAGCCGCGACCTGGTCACGAATAAGACTGGTCATTATCCTCCTCTGAAAAGTTCGACTTGTGTTGAGCCTGCCGCTTGGCCTGAGCTTGAAGGGAAATCACGGTGCGGCCCATGTAGTGCGAATTTTACTGCAAACGCCGCTCGCTTGGTCTCGATACGGCCTAAAGGCCTACTCGACCAGCGCTCGCTACTGTGTCCCACATCAATCCAGCGCCAACTCTCGCCGGAACCGTTCCACCAACTGCTCTCGCTCGTCCGGCGGCAGGAATGAGCCGGCGATGCCTGTCATAATCGTGCGCTTGATTTGCTCCAGCGTCACCCCCATCGCCATCATGGCGACCATGTACTCATCCGTGAGCGTTGTGTCGCTGACGCTGGGGTCATCGGTGTTGATCGTCACACGCAGGTTGAGAGCCAGCAGATCGGGCAGGGGATGGGCAGCGAAGCGACGCACGACGGCGGTCTGAAGGTTACTGGTTGGGCAGACTTCCAGCGTCACTCCACGCTCGCGGACCAGTTGCACGACATCCGAGTTCTCGATTGAGCGCACACCGTGCCCAATGCGGCGCGCCCCCAACAGTTCAATGGCCTCCCGGACATTCTCGGCCCCGCCTTCTTCCCCGGCGTGTATCGTGATACCCAGCCCCTCCTGGCTCGCTCGCCGGAAGACATCGGCAAAGCGGCGGGCCGGGTACGCCACTTCGTAGC
>QMOE01000159.1 GCA_003648125.1 Chloroflexota bacterium | reverse complement strand
GGCCGCCAGCGCTGCCCCGCCACACCTCAGTAGGGACAGGCCGCGCGCCTGTCTGGATGGTCTAATCGTCAACGCCGCACCCAGCGGCAGGATCAGCAGCGCGGTGCTGAATTTGCAACCCAGCGCCAACCCAGCGCACGTGCCCGTCAGCCAGGCGTCGCGCGAACGTCCACTCTCGGCTAACCGGGCGGCAAAGAGCAACGCGCCCAACACAAAGAAAGCCAGCGGCGCATCGGCGGTGTAAAAGTGAGCTTGCTGCACGTGTAAAACCGTCAACGCGACAAAGGCCGCCGCCAGCAGGCCGACCTTTTCTCCGTAAACCCGCCGGGCCAGCGCAAAGGTCAGAGCGACTGTGCCCAGATCAAAGAGTGCGGTCAGCGCTCGCCCCACCAGGAGCCAGTCTGTCCCTTGAGCCAGGCTTCCCGCCAGCGCCAGCAAATATAGCGGCAGGTGGCCGTAAGCATAGTCGGGAGCGACGTCAAAGAGGTTCAGGCGGTCGGGCCAGCGCAGGCTTTCCGCCACGCCCACCACGTACCGCTCGTCCGGGTGTGCGCCGAGTCCGCCGTCCCAGTCGAGGCCGTAGAAACGGAGGCCGGCGGCCAGGAGAAGGATTGAGGTCAAGATAACGAGTCGAGTCTTAGTCATTCGATGTTCGCATCTTCCGCTGCCGGGAGCAGCGCCAGCGCCTGCGGGGACAGGGAGAGAGTGATAGTTTCGCCAGTCGCCGGCAACTCGACGCTGGCGGGGAGGTTAAAGATCAGTTCAACTCCACTGGCGTGACGCACTCTCAGCCGGTAGCGCTCGCCGCGGAAGGATCGCTCCATCACCGTCCCGTGTAGCAGATTGGGGCCGTCGGCGCTCAACTGCGCCGCTTCGGGTCGAATCAGCAATTGCCCCTTTTCCCAATCTTCCGTCTCTAACTCAAAGTTACCAATCCCCGTCTCGACTAGCCCGCGCTTGACCACGCGCGCCTCGAGCAGATTCGTCAATCCCAGAAAACGGGCGGCCCAGGCCGAGGCCGGTCGCCGATAGACCTGCTCCGGCGTGCCTACCTGCACCACGTGTCCAACCCGCATCAGCACCACCCGGTCGGCCAGGGCCAGCGCCTCCCCCTGGTCGTGGGTGACGGTGATGGCGGTCACGCCGGCCCGGTGGAGGATGACGGGCAACTCTTCCATCAAGCGCTCACGCAGCGCCCGATCTAACGCGCCCAGCGGCTCGTCGAGCATCAGCAGGCGCGGCTGCGGAGCCAGGCTGCGGGCCAACGCCACTCGCTGCTGCTCGCCGCCCGAAAGTTGGTTGACGTCGCGGCGCTCGAACCCCGCCAACCCAACCAGTTCCAGGGCCTCAGCTACTCGCGCCACCACCACCTCACGCTCCAATCCCTGCATCCGCAATCCAAAGGCGACATTACCAAAAACGTCCTTGTGTGGAAAGAGGGCGTATTCCTGGAACATTAACCCAAAGCCGCGCCGGTGAGGGGGCACGCGAGATACGTCTCTCCCATCCACCAACACCCGCCCGCTTTCGAGCGTCTCCAGGCCGGCAATGATTCGCAGCAGAGTCGTCTTGCCGCAGCCAGACGGGCCGAGCAGGCAGACGATCTCCCCCTGTTCGACGGTAAAGCTGACGTCGCCCAGCGTCCAGCCATCGGGGTAGGATTTACAGACGTTGTCGAGTTTGAGTAAGGGCATCCGAAACCGTGAGGAAGGGGGTATACTGAAACGTTGTGCCGAGTGGTCACTCTAGCATTTCTGCATTGTGCTCCTCAACAATCCTCAAGAAATCATCACAGGATACTTTGGGAGCAGTTATCATGAACTATGTTCACCCTCAAGGGCGAAAATGTAGCCGCGATTTCCTAATCGCGCGAATGGAATTCGCGACTACAAGTTTATTTTCGAGGCAGGTATGTGCTGGCTCGGATCGTCAAAGGGGTGAATGTGCCAACCAATAAAGGCGTTGTCAGCGCCAAAGACCCTTGCGTCCCCTTCAATGAGAGCATAGGAGCAATTCTCTGTGTCCGTGTTGTAGAAAACATCAACGAAAGCTCCATACGTTAAAAAGACCCGGATTTTTACCACCGTGTCATCTAAAATTCGAACATCGTAGGCAGCAACGATGTTGGATTGGTCACAAGCAGTCTGTACAGTGCGAGCAAATTCGAGCGTACTCAAATGAGCCATTGCTTGATCTTTTCAAGTTTTTTCTTCCGGCTCGTCAATCCATCCCATTCCAGGTAATCACTTTCTACTTTGTAGGAAAATTGATTGGGGATGTTTTCAGCCTGACCATGAGCTTGAAATTTTTCAAAGCGCATCTCATATTTATGCTCATAGTCACGAATGGCCTCGTTGATCTTTTCCAGCCGATGTTCAACGGCGTCTCGCAAAGCGATGTGCAGGGCCACGTCAAACCGAGGCTCTCCTGTCAGTTCAGTCAGCGCCTTTAGCGCCACTTTAGATATGGGCACCGGAGGGGGCGCGACTGGTGTTTCAATTGTTTCTGATTTTTGCATTTTCTGGTCCTTACGTAAATTTGTTGGCTCTCGGCAGTTCGAATTTGATATGCACGTCAACTTTACAACGATTTGGTCTCTCTGTCAAATGTCAGGAGATTGAGTTTTCCGTGTTTCAGAACTCGCCTACCTCTCCCACCCGAAATCGTTCAATCGCCAAAAAGCTCGCCGTGCAGACCAGCATCAGCAAGGTGGACATCGCCAGCGCCTGCCCATAGTTGGACGCGCCGGGGCGGCCCAGAAAGCGGTAGATGGCGATGGGCATGGTGGGGCGTTCCGGGCGGGCGATCAGGCTGGTGGCCCCGAACTCGCCCATTGAGATGGTGAAGGCAAACACGGCCCCCACCAAAATCGCCCGCGCCACGATGGGCAAATCCACCTCGCGCCACACGCGGTATGGAGTAGCTCCCAGCAGGGCCGCCGTCTCGCGCAGATGAGGCTGGATGGAGCGCAACGCCGGCAGCACGCTGCGCACGACGAAGGGCAGCGCGACGAGTGTATGCGCCAGCACAATCAGCAGCGGCGAGGTGCGCAGGTTGAGCGGGGGTTCATCTAGCGCGACGATGTAACCCAGCCCCAGCGTGACCGCCGAAGTGCCCAACGGCAGCATAAAGATGGGATCGAGCAGGCGGCCCAGAAACCGGGTTTCTCTCCGGGCGTCCAGCACGGCCGCGGCCATCAATCCCAGCGTGACGGAGAGCACCATCGTCGCCAGCGCGAACTCGACCGAGTTGCGCACCGCCGCCATCGGCGGCACGTAAAAGGCAGAGCCGCGCGGGTTCTCGAACAATTGACGGTAAAAAGCCAACGATACCCCATTCACAGCGGGAAGCGTCAGTGAGCGCTCGACCAGTGCGACCAGCGGCGCAATCAACAGGGCCAACATCAGCCCCACGTTCGCCCCGATAACCAGCCACTCGCGCCGATTGCGCGGCCGTCGCTGCGTGACCTGACGCGGTCGCAAGTCAAGTGGCCGCGCCTGGAGTCGCGTGTAGGCAGCCATCAGGGCAAAGGTAAAAATAATCTGGATGACGGAGAGGGCCGCCGCCAGCGGCAGGTTGAGGTATTGGATCGTCTGGCGGTAAATCTCCACTTCGATTGTGGCAAAGCGCGGCCCGCCCAGCACCAGAATGACGCCAAAGCTGGTAAAGCAAAAGATAAAGGTCAGCAGCGATGCCGCGCCGATGGCAGGGGTCAGCAAGGGCAGCGTCACCTCGCGAAGAGCTTGCCAGCGGTTCGCCCCCAACATACGGGCCGCCTCCTCCAGCCGGGGGTCGAGGTTGGCCCAGTAGGTGCCGACGATGCGCAGTATCAGTGTGTAATTGTAAAACACGTGTGCCAGCAGGATCACGCCCAGCGTGTATTGAAAGTTAAGCGGCGGCCGGTCGAGGCCCAGCAAGCTCATCAGACCAACATTGAGCATTCCACGCGGCCCCAGTAGCGCGGTGAAGGCTAATGCAACGACGATGGTGGGCAGCACGAATGGAACGGTCGTCAGCGCCTGGACGAGCGACTTGCCGAAAAAGTCGTAGCGGGCAAAGACGTAGGCTCCCGGCAGTGCCAGTCCCACCGTCAACAGCGTCGAGAGCGCCGCCTGCCAGGTGGTGAACCAAAGCGTGTGCAGATAGTAGGGCGTGCGGAAGAGTTTCTCCAACGGGGCCAGGCTGAGGCTACCGGCAGGCGCGAAGGAGAGGGTCAGAATGGAGGCAAGAGGATAGAAATAAAAGAGGAGCAGAAATACAAGAGGCAGGAGGCAAGAGGCAAGATGTAGGAGGTGTCCTGCATCCTGCATCTTGCTTCTTTTGTAGTCTCTCAGCGCAGCACCACCTCGGTCCACGCCTCGACCCACGTCTCGCGGTTGGCCTCAATGGCGGTATAGTCCACCTCGGCCGGGCGCTCAGGGATGACGGCAAAGTTGGCAAAGACATCGGGCAGGACCGCGTTCTGGTTGGCGGGGAACATGAACATGTGGAGCGGAATGTCCTCCTGGAAGGTCGCGCCGAGCATAAAGTCCACCCATGCCTCCGCCAAGTCTCTGTCCTGCGCCCCTTTGAGGATGCCGACGAACTCGATCTGCCGGAAGCAGCTACCTGCGCCGACGACGGCCGCGGTGGGCGCTTCCTCGAAAGGCTCCTCGGCAAAGTAGACCTCCACCGGCGGGCTGCTGGCGTAGCTAACGACGATGGGCCGGTCGCCCTCGCCGCCGGAACCGTAGGTGAACTGGCCCCAGTAAGCGTCCTCCCAGCCCTCGACCACCAGCACGTCGTTGGCCCGCAGGTCGGCCCAATAGTCCAGATAGGTGTAGTTGCCCGTCTCGCCAAAGTGGCCGATCGTCGCCAGCAAAAAGGCCAACCCCGGCGAAGAAGTGGCAGCGTTCTCTACCACCGTCAGGCCCTTGTAATCGGGCTTCACCAAGTCTTCCAAACTGACGGGCAGCGTCAGGTCGTGGTCGGCGAACCAGCCTTTGTCATAATTGAGACAGACGTTACCATAGTCCACCGGCAGGGCGCGGTGCTGGTTGTCCAGTTTCAGCGAGTCGGGAATCTCGTCCAGGAGCGGCGAGTTGTAGGGGACGAGGATGCCGGCCTCCAGCGCCCGGCTAAGAATGGTGTTATCCACACCGTAGAGGACGTCGGCCAGGGGATTATCTGCGCTGAGGATGGCCTGGTTGAGCATTACGCCCGCGTCGCCGGACTGGAGAATTTCGACCTGGGCGTCGTATTGTTCCTCGAAAGCAGCGATGGTCTCCTCACCGATGTCGAAACTATCGTGGGTCATCACCCGCAGCGCGCGCGGCCCTGGCATTGGCGTTGGTACCTCGGTTGGTGTTACCGGAGCAGGAGCGCAGCCCACCAGCGCCAGCAGCCCCGTCAGAGCAAACACAATCACACGTTTCATCTTGCACCTCCTGCATTTAATATTTCGAGTAGGGGCAGGTCTTGCACCTGCCCGTCTTGCACCTGCCCGTCAGGGCGACCGCAAGGGTTCGCCCCTACACATCTGGGCGCGCGGCTTTCGGTGCTGATGCTGGTGTGGCTGTTCAAGTTCGCCCCTACACATTTGGGCGCGCGGCTCCCGGTGCTGATGCTGGTGTGGCTGTTCAAGTTCACCCCTACACATTTGGGCGCGCGTCACCACACACAGGAGCATCCCGCGCCGCACGCGCACGCGAGCCTGTTCCGCTGTCAACACGTTGCTCACGCCTCGCGCCGGGCCGAAGCGCAGCGTCTCTTCGCACAACGGCCACTCTAAGCCATCCGCTGTCACGCCCACCGCGTCACCGCCCAGCGGGATGAGGGAGACGGTGTCGCCGGGGCGGCCCGTGATCGTCGCCGCGCTGTGGATGAGGAACACTTTTTGCCTTTCCTCGACGATGCGCACGTCCAACCCATCCAATTCTGGCAGTGAGAGCAGCAACACGTTGGCGATGGTCTGATCCAGCCGCCCGCCCAGCGCCGCCAGGACGACAATCTCGCTCACGCCCGCGCGGGCGGCGTGAAGAAGCGCCAGTTCCAGGTCAGTCTCGTCCTTGCGGGGCGAGAAGCGAATGACGCGCGCACAGGCCGCTTCAACCTGGGCCAGATCGGCAGGGGAGAGCGAGTCGAGGTCACCAATGACGACGTGAGGAATCACACCGGCGGCCAGCGCGTGGCGGGTTCCGCCGTCGGCGGCGATGATGAGG
>QMOE01000158.1 GCA_003648125.1 Chloroflexota bacterium | reverse complement strand
CCTAGATAGAGCGCCAAGTGCTCCCCTTGAGCGTCGGCCCAGTCCAACACCGCCTGCGCCATCGCCTACGCGCTCATCCGCCCATCGCGCAGATAGACGGACGCCAGCGCCATCGCTTGCTCCGTGTCGTCGGTCACGCGGCCGGCGGGCAGTGCGGTGTGAGGGTGCCAGATCGGCGCAGCGACCAGTCCCTCCACCCACCCGTACTCGGCCGCGATCTGCTCCGGCGTCATAAACTCGGTGGGGCAGCCCATCGCATCCCCCAGCGCCAGCCCGGCCAGACAGCCGTGAGCCTTGTCCAATTGCGAATTACGTTTCACTCTCATACTTTTCCAACACCTTTTGGGCAGTGCCGGTATCGGTGATCAGGACGTTCAAGTAGCCGTTGCGCAGCGCGCCCAGGATGGCGTCCACTTTCTCCTCCCCCCCAGCGATACCGATCACGTGATGTAGCGCCCGCAACTGTTCCAGCGAGATTCCAATGGCTTCTGGATCCAAAGCGCAGTGCTCGCCCTGAATATCAAAAAATCGCCCGCATAGATCGCCCACCGCTCCCCGCTGCTCCAGTTCTTGGAACATTGTCTCGTCCATATACTCGGCAAAGAACATGGATGACTGGCGCTGGAAGGCAAATTGACCGACGCCGACCAGGGCCATATCCAGGTTGTTCCAGGCTTCCATCACCATTTTCATATCCGGGTGACGGAGCAGCGCGTCCCGCGCCTGGGGATCGCTGACAAAGGCCGGCGCGTAGAGCGCATGTTCCGCGCCGCCAAAGGCTTGCGCCATCCGCCGCGCCAGGTCGTTTACCTGGAAGGAGGCGGACACCTGCCCCATGCCACCGATGAGGGGAAAGACCTGAATGTTGGCCCGCCGCTCGTCGCCCAATGCCTCGACGACCGCGTGCACCGTGCGGCCCCAGCCGACGCCCACCTTGAGACCATCGTTCATGACGTTTCGCAAATACCCGGCCGCCGCCAGGCCAATGTGCCGCCGCAGCGATTCCCCACTCAATCCCTCCCCGGCTGTGACTATTGCTTCATCCAGCCCAAAGGTCGCCGCCAGGCGGGACTCTAACTCCTCGAATGTAGCAAATGGGTCCAGAATGCTGATGCGGACAACGTCCTCCGCCCGGGCGCGGGTCAACAATCGAGAGACCTGTGGGCGGGAGACCTCTAGCTCTTCGGCGACTTGTTGCTGTGTCAGACCGTCCTCGTAATAGAGACGGGCGGCTCGCAGCATCATTTCTAGTTCTTCATGCAAGCTCATTTCACTCTGCCCCCAGTCGTGGAAAGATGGGACGCAGCGCCGGATACAGGCTGCGCCAGACAGCGAACAACTCGTCGTAGCGAGAAACGTGAGCGGGGACGGGATCGAAAACCTCTCCGACCTGTACCATCGCTTTGGCCGTCTCCTCAAGGTTCTGGAAAAATCCCACACCGACAGCAGCAAGCATCGCCGCGCCCAGGCAGGCAGCGTCGGTGACCGCCACTCGCTGCACCGGCAGACCGGTGATATCGGCCTTGACCTGGTTCCACAAAGCAGATGCCGATCCGCCGCCGGAGACACGCAACATCTCTGGGTAGGGGCAGGGTTTCCCTGCCCCCGCCGCCCGACATCGCTCTAGCAGGTCGCGCACGGCGAAGGCCACCCCCTCGTAGACGGCGCGGGCGCAGTGAGCGCGGACGTGGCGGTCGGTCAGCCCGACAAAGGCCCCTCGCGCCTGCGGATCCCACACCGGCGCTCGCTCGCCCTGGAGATAGGGCAGAAAAAGCAACCCCTCCGCTCCCGGCGCGACGGCGGACGCCTCCGCCTCCATCAACTCGAAATCCGGCTGCTCCTGGCCGTAAAAGCAGCGTGATAGCCACAGGAGCGCAGCCCCGCCCGCCTGCATCGGCCCGCCGATCCAGTAGCGCCCCGCCGCCAGCGGCGCGCTGGCGACGCCATCACCATCCAGCGGCTGCTCTGTGATCAGCGCCACTACCTCCGAAGTGCCCGTCACGTCCACGGCGCAGCCCGGCGCGACGGCCCCGCAGCCGATAATGTCGCACCAGGCGTCTATCGTGCCGGTGATGACGGGGACACCCGCCAACAGTCCGGTGGCGGACGCGGCCTCCGGCGTCACGCGCCCCACAACGGCAGTCGGCTCTAGCACAGGCGGCATCTTTTCCGGTTCTACCCCCAACAGGGCCAGCAGGTCAGCGGCATATTGGCTCGTCTGGGGATTGTGCAGGCAAAACGCACTGTTGACGTCGGTGGCGACCTGTCCGGTCAGTTGGCAGGCGATAAAGTCCTTCGGCTGAACAATGGCGGTGCAGCAGGCCCAATCGTCGGGCCGGTGGGCCTTGAGCCACAAGAGCCGCGCCGGCGGCAGACTCGCGCCGGTGATGAAAGCGCAACCCGTCCAGTCCCGCGCCTGCTCCGGCGTGACGCGTTCCGCCAGCCAGTCGGCCTCGGCGGTGGCTCGGCGGTCGCTCCAGACGATGGCCCGGCCCAGGGGCGCGCCGTCGCTGGCGACGAGTACCTGGCTGGGCGCCTGCCCGCTCAACCCCACGGCGGCCACGCGGCCGGCGTCCACTTCCGCCAGCGTCTCCCGCAGCGCGTCGCAGACAGCCGACCACCACTCTTCCGGCTCCTGCTCGCTCCAGCCGGGGCGGGGCGTGTACAGCGGGTAGGGCCGGCGCGCCCGGCGCAGCGCGTTCCCTTCCGTGTCGAACAGGCCAACTTTGACCGCCGACGTGCCCAAGTCGAGGCCAAGTAACAGGTGCTTGTCACTTTTAACTTTACGTGCTATCATTTCTTTAGGAGATGTTACAAATGGACACTATTACTCTTACTCTGTCGCCGGAAGTTCACCAACGACTGGAAAAAAAAGCCAAACAAGTTGGGCAATCTCCCGAAACAGTGGCGCAGGAATTGTTGACCGGACAACTGTCGCCGCAGGCCGGGGAAACCGGGCGTGTCCTGCGCGAAGCCAGTCTGTCGGTCGGTAATCGGTCATATATCCATCCTGTGCCCGTTGTCAGGCCCCACACAGAGACTGAGCGTGAAAAATTATCCCGTCTACTGCGCGAGGCCGGGATGATGAGCGAGATCGGCCCCCACATGCGCCGATTGGTCGAGACGATTCCAGCAGACCGCGATAAAGTCGTCGCTATTCTGTCCCGCGCCGGGGGGGAACCGCTCAGCGAGATTGTCCTGGAACAACGAGGCCCCAAAGAATGAGCACGTTTTACTTTGACGCCAGCGCCCTGGTCAAGCGGTACAGCCCCGAGATCGGCACGAACTGGGTGCAATCTCTGATGATCTCCGGCGCGGAACACAGCGTGCTGACGGCGGAATTCACGCTGGCCGAAGTCGCGGCGGCGATCTCTGCTAAACAGCGATCTTCCTGTGGCATCACGCTGGAAGAACGCGACCTCATTCTGGCCTGCTTTGGCATCCACTGCCAGCGTGAATATCATCTGTTGCCTGTAGACCTGTTGACCGTTGACTTGCCGTTGAATTGACCAGACATCATCGCTTGCGGGGCTACGACGCGATTCACCTGACCGCCGCCCTGACAGTCAGCGACCGGCTGTACACCTGGGAGTTGCGTCCCCTTACCTTTGTCGCTGCTGACAATGATCTCTTGAAAGCCGCCCGCGCCGAGGGGCTGGCGACCGAGAATCCTAACGATCATCCGTAGGTCTCCCCAGTTTCCATCTCACCTGCCCTCCGTCCGCCCCATTGAACCACGCTCACGCCCAGGATAAGCACGACTATCCCGATCCACTGGACAGTGACCATTTGCTCGCGCAGGAGCAGCGCGGCCAGAGTTGCCGTCCCCAATGGCGATAGGTTGAGCAGGACGTTCATCTCCAGGGCTGTCAACGTCCGCAGGGCGTGATTGTAAAGCAAGTAGGCCAGGGCAGTATTGATCGTCGCCAGCAAAAGTACGATGCCCAATCCGGCCAGCGAAAAGCAGGGCATTCCTTCTATGACGAGGGCCAGGAGTAAAACGAGTCCACCGCCAAAACCCAATGGGATGGCGGTCAGGATGACGGTCTGCACCTGTTGGGCCTTGGCCACCTCGCGCCCCAGGATGCCAAAGACGGCAAAGGCCAAAAGGCCGATTCCCACGACGGCCACGGCCAGCGGTTCACCGCCGCCCATGCCGGGCGAGAAAAAGAGCCACCCGCCCCCCAGTGTGACCAGCAACCCCACGACCTGCCACCAGGTCGGCATTTCCTTCAGGCGCAGGATTGCCAAAAAGAAAATCGGGATGGGGACGAGAGTGAGCAGAAAAGAGCCGGTGGTGGCCGACAGGTATTGCAGTCCCCAGAAAAGCGTGCCGTTGCCGATGGTATAGGCGCACAGGCCAATGAGAAAGAGACGGCCCCAGTACCCCGCAGACAGGTCACGTAGGGGCGGGGTTTCCCCGCCCCTACCCCCACGACGGGCCGTCAGGGGCAGCAACAACAAAAAAGCGGTAAAGTAGCGCAGCCCGGCCAGAGTCAACGGTTTCAGATAGACCAACCCCATCTTGACAAAGACAAAGGAGGAGGCCCAGATAACGCAGACCAGCAGTCCCGCGCCGACAGCCCGCAGACGGGAGGAATTTGGAACTGCGAATTGAGAATCACGAATCACGTTTATGCCTCAAATAGGACGACAGCTTTTAATCCCACTTGGTTCATCGCGTAGGCGATTGCCTCTGGGGACTCTTCAAAGGAGAACGTGGCCGTCACTATTGGCGCCAAGTCCACCTGCCCGCTCGTCAGCAAGCGCAGCGCCTGGGCCACGTGATACGGCCCCACGCCGAATGAGCCGGTGATGCGGATTTGCCCATAGTGAACCTGCCGCAGGTCGAGCGGGATGGTTGTGCCCTCCGGCACACCGGCAAAGATGTTGAGCGCGCCCCCGCGCCGCAGCGCACCCAGCCCGGTCTCTACCGCCTCCGCGCCGGATACGGCGACTAGAACAGCGTCGGCCCCGCGCCCCTCAGTCAGAGCCATCACGCGCTCGCGCAAATTTTCCTCCTCCACGTGGATCACTGCGTCGGCATAGGGGCGGGATTCCCCCGCTCCTACAGCCACGGCCAACCGGTGGGGCGTAAGCCCGGCGACGATCACCAGACCGGCCCCATAAGCGCGGGCCACGGCTGCGCAGAGCAGCCCCATCGGGCCATCGCCTATCACCAGCACCGCGTCGCCCGCCGCCACTGCGCAATCCTCGACCCCCTGGACGCAGCAGCCGACCGGCTCGGCCAGCGCGGCGATTGGGAGGGGCAATCCCTCCGGGAGGGGAAAGAGTCCCCGTTCAGCCAGCGGGCGCGGGATACGCACCCGCTCGGCCAGACCGCCGGGGTCCAGGCTGTTCTCAAAGAGGTGGGGGCACAGGGTCGGTCGGCCATGCAGGCAGTAGTAGCAGGAGCCGCAGGGCAGATAGGGCGCGGCCGCCACCCGGTCGCCGACCTGCCAGCGGGCGCCATCACCCGCCGCCACCACCTCGCCCACCAACTCGTGCCCCAGCGCGTAACGCGGCCCGCCGGAGTAGCCCGCGCGCACAAATTTGACGTCGGTGGTGCAGATGCCGCAGGCTAACGGGCGCAGCAGCACCTCTCCCGGCCCGATGGCCGGTTCGTCCAATTCAGTCCATTCTACCTGGCCGGGTTGCCCGGCTACGGCTGCTTTCAAAGAGTACCTCCTGATTGGCCGACAAAATTAACACGGCACCAAAGCCCAGAGATTAACCGCTGATGAACGCCGATAAACGCTGATGATTTCTAAAAATTGTGGACAATTCGTTTGACTTTAACTTTTGGCCGACCAAAGTTGAACAACAGGCAGATACGCAAATCTATTGCCTTGAGATAGTTGAGGCATTGGGCCATTTCAATGTTGCCCAGGGCCTTGACCGCCTTTAGCTCGACCAGAACGCAGCCCTCGACAAGCAAATCCGCCACGTAATCGCCCACCACGATTCCATCATAGTAAACTTTGATGGGGTGCTGCTGTTCAACCCTAATCCCTGCTTTGCGCAGTTCGTGGGCCAGTGCATTCTCGTAGACCTTTTCCAAAAAGCCGCTGCCCAACTCGTTGCTCACAGTAAAAGCACCACCGATGATCTGCCTCGAAAATAGCCTCAACTTTGTAGGTCACGCTTGCAGCGTGACGGATCAGAGTCGTCACGTTAAAAACGTGACCTACATTTTCGTCCTTGAGGGTGAACCTG
>QMOE01000157.1 GCA_003648125.1 Chloroflexota bacterium | reverse complement strand
GTCAAAGCCAGGCGCGCAAAGAGCAGTGACCGACTCTGGCGGCGCGCGCAGGTCGTACCCGGCGGCCGACTGCGGCGCGGTCGTCAGTGGCGACTCCAGGTTGGCAAAGGTCAAGTCGGCCCCGGCCAGCCAGGGCTGCACCCCGGCGAAGGCGGCCTCAAAATCACCATCCAGCGCCTGCGCCACCCCCCGGCCCAACATTACGTCGCCGACAAAGGCCAGGGTAAAAGAAGATAGCGGTTCCCCCGGCAGCGCGAGGAGCAAGTAGATGAGCAAGGGGCAAACGAGGATCGGCAGCCTCGCTTTCTGCTTCCTCATCTACCCATCTACTCCCTACTCCGATATGAAGGCCGTCGTCCACTCCGGCCGGTCAGGCGCTTCACCGGCCGCCAGCATATCGCGCCACTTTTCGTCGGTCAGACGGTCGTCCATCGGCCAGGGGAACTCGTAGTAGGAGTAGACCCCGCCTTTGGCAATGTGCAGTCCACCTGCGCTGTCCGGCACGGCGACGTAAATCTCAAAGATGTAGCCGGTGCCCTCCTCCAGCACGGCTCCCTCAGCCGTGATAGGGTCCAAGCCCGTGGCGACGTCGGCAACGATGGGAGCCCCCTGGTCATCCTGATCGAAGAAAGGCCGGCCATCGCCATCCTGGTCGGCAGCGGCCAGCGTCATGGCCTCCAACTCGCCGCCATAGTACTCGATGCGCCCATAGTCGTCATTGGTCAGCGGCTCGCCGGCCAACTCGCGCTGCGATACGTCGAGCAGGAAAGCAAGCAGGTCGTCCAGGCGGGCTAGATTGGCGTCCGTGTTCTCGGTCAAGAGACCCCGGCTCTCCAGCCCATCGTGGGTCATACGGGTGAGCGCCAGCAGGCGGGCGTAGGCCTCTGGGTTCGGCTCGACCCAGCCGTGGGACGGCTCCGGCGGCGCGCCGCCGCCCATCTCCGCCATAGACTGCTTGGCGTAGAGGATGGTGTCGTGCTTGAGTTCGGTCCAGGAGCCTAGGGCGGCGTGCATGTCCTTGCGTGTCCAGGCCTGGGTCTGCATAAAGGCCGGGTATTGCTCCCCCTTTTGTTCCAGCAACGGCCCAAAGGCATAGAGCCAGTTCCAGTAGAGGTTCTGGGTCCAGGAATCCATCTCCAGCGCCGAAATCTCACCGCGCAATTTCTCCATCTGCTCCGGGTAGTGGAGATAGTCCGTCTCGCCCATGTCGTCAAGGATAGAGTGGGCCTCCTCAGAGCCAAGCGCGGCCATCACGTCGAGTGCCTTGGGCAACGTGCGGGGGTCGGCCATCGTGCCGACCTCGCGCCAGGTCATTTCGTCAAAGATGTAGGCATCGAGCACGAAACGCTGGCCCATGAAGCGAAAGCCCTGCGTCACTTGCTCCTTGTCCTCCCAGATGTAGACCCACATAGAATTGATTTGCGGCGACGGGAGTTGGCGGGCGGCCGCGACAAAGGCATCGAATTTGGCCGCGTCGGCGATGGCGGATGGCGGGGCATCGGGGCCGAACGTGGTGTCCCACAGCGCGCCGTACTCGTGAAAGCCCAGGTCGTCCGCCTTGCCGACGATGAAAACGGTGGGGTCATAGATCCGCGCCCAGACTTGGGCGGCCGGGTCGCCAGCAACGTCGGTGTGACGCAGGATGTAGGTGACGAGCAGGGCCATGCGGGTTTCGTCGGGCCGCTGCAAGCGCATGTTGATGCGCCCGTACCACATCATGGCGCGAAAGTAGCGTTGGAGCTGCTCGCTGCGGGTGTAGTGGCCGCGTGGCACGTACTGGGAATAGTCCTCGCACAGGCATGGCTGATCCAGGCACTCTGCAGGGGGAAGGGGATTGCAGGGATCACAACCTTCGGGGCAGTCCTGGCTAAAGATGGGACTGGGGCCCATCCCGGCGTGGGCCTCGATCAGGGCCAGTTCCGCCTGCACCAGGTCGGCCACCTCCGGCGGGGCGACGGCGTCGGGGTTGATGAGCGCGTCGGCGACGGCAAAGTAGGCGGTGACGCTGCGGGCAGTCGTCTCCAGATCGGTGCCTTGCAGCTCGGTGTAGACGGCCTGGGCCGATTGGAGGCAGGCGGTGGTGAGGGCGCGGATGTCCGGCTCAAAGCGCTCCCGCTCTAGATCGCGCAGCATTTTGTCAAAGAGCAAGTGGTAGATGTGGAAAACAGAGTCGGTGGTGACAAAGGCGGGGACCTCGTCGTAGCGGGCGTTCTCGTAGACCTGGAAGAACTCGAGCCACTCGGCCGGCGCGACGACAAAGCCGTTTTGGGCCAGGAGCGCGTTCTGCGCGTCACTGAACATGAATTGAGTATAGTTGCCCAGGCCGGCCAGGTCAACCGGCAGGGTGTAGCCTCCTTCATAGGCTGCCGGCAGGGCGACGGCGATTTCGGGATAGGCGGCGAATCCCGGCCCATGCGCGGCGGTCGGCGGGGCTACGGTAGGGGGCGGCATCATAGTCACCGGAGGCGGCGTCGGCGTCGGCAGGTTGCAGGCCAGGATGGCGGCGACGAGAACGACGATGACCAGAACAGATTTGACTTTCATTAGAGACCTCCTTTGTATCAATCAGCGAACGACTATATCCAGTATACCGTCGTTGTCCACATCGGTCAAGCAGAGTTCGCGAAATGTGCCAGGGGGCGAGCGGAACTCTAACGTGAAGCCAAAGCCGTTCCAGCGCCAGACGTCCACGCGGGTGGCGGGGCCGTCGCGGGCGGTGGCATAGTTTCCTTCCAGAGTCACTACCTCGTTGTTCCCGTCCCCGTCCACATCCCCCACGGCCAGGTCCAGGAGCGGCGCGGGCAACGCCGATCCGGCCCAAATCTCGCGCCCACGGTAGGGGTCGAGCAGGATGAGATGGCAGCTATCGCCCGCCGCGTCGTGGAAGCCGGCGATGGGGCTGGGGAGGGTGCTCCAGCGTTGGATGGGCCAATCGCGCCAGGGCCGCCAGACGAGAAGCACCCATTCGGGAGAACCGTCGTTGGTGACGTCGGCGAGGGTGGAGGCGGTGATGTGCCAGTCAGCGGGAACGGTTAGGGGACAAGAAAGCGAGGGGACAGGGAGAAGGGAAGAAGATGAAGCGGGAAGTAGGGCCAAGGAGCCATCGTGAAAGGTGTAAATCCGCCAGGGGGGAAAAGGAGCGGAACAGGGAATCAGCGCCAAGACAACAACAATCGCTGCCAACAGGAAGCGGGTCGCCATTTGCTATTCGCCATTCGCTATTCGCCAGAACTCTTCCCGGTACGCCTGGAATCGTCCCTCTAAAACTGCCTCACGCAGTTCACGGGCGATGGTGAGCAGCAGGTGGAGGTTGTGGATCGAGAGCAATTGGTGGGCCAGGATTTCTTTGGCCTGCACCAGGTGGCGCAGGTAGGCGCGGCTAAAGTGAGCGCAGGTGTAGCAGGTGCAACCCGGCTCGATGGGCGCGGGGTCGTCGGCGAAGCGGGCGTTGCGCAAGTTGAGCCGGCCTGCACGGGTCAGCGCCGTGCCGGTGCGGGCCATGCGCGTGGGCAGGACGCAATCGAACATGTCCACTCCCCGTGCCACACCCTCCACCAGGTCCTGCGGCGTGCCAACGCCCATCAGGTAGCGGGGGCGGTCAGCAGGAAGGATTCCATCAACCACTTGCAACATCGCGTGCATCTGCTGCTTGGTCTCGCCGACGCTCAGGCCGCCGATGGCGTAGCCGTCAAAGCCCAGCCGCGTCAGGAAGCGGGCCGATTGCTCCCGCAGATCGGGGAAGACGCCGCCCTGGACGATGCCGAAGAGGGCCTGGTCGTCACGACTCTTGGCAGTCTGACACCGTTCGGCCCAGGCGTGGGTGCGGGCCAGGGCCTGGACGTTGTAATCGTAATCGTCCGGCGGGGCGCACTCGTCCAGGCAGACGATGATGTCGGCCCCCAGGTTCTCCTGGATGGCGATGGCCTTTTCCGGGGTGAAGCGGTGCGCGGAGCCATCAATATGGGAGCGGAAGGTGACGCCGTCAGCGTCAATCCTGCGCCGCTGGGACAGGCTGAAAACCTGGAAGCCGCCCGAGTCAGTCAGGATGGGACCATCCCAGCCCATAAACTCGTGCAGGCCGCCCAGCCGGGCGATGCGCTCGTCGCCGGGGCGCAGGTAGAGGTGATAGGTGTTCGCCAGGACGACCGTCGCGCCCAGGTCGTGCAGGTCGCGCGGGGAGATGGCCTTGACGGTGGCCTGGGTGCCGACGGGCATAAAGACCGGCGTGATCACTCGCCCGTGGGGGGTGTGGAGTAACCCAGCGCGGGCACGGCCGTCGGTGGCGCTGAGGTCGAAACGAAACGTCATATACCGATGACGATGTCGCTAAAAACGTTGCCGACGTTCGTGCCAAACAAGGACAAAACTAAAAAGGCACACACACAGGTCAGGCAACATAAACCCACCAGAACTAGCAGCACAATCAGCCAGGGAAGCGTTTTACTCTTGGCAGGTGACTCGGATTCATAAGTGTAAGTCTCGCTCACTTTCTCCTCCTACTTATTCTGTTCTCTGTCGTCGGCGCAGGTACCACCAGACGAACAACGACATAAAGATAATCAGCAAACCGGCGACCAGGTAAGGGGTCACGATAGCCAGCAGCGACATCACCAGCGAGATCGTATCCTCAACCGTGCTCACCACCGGGTTGGCCGTCCCCGCCGTCAGGGAGGCCACGACCGGCCGCCCCCCCGCTTTGACGACATGCACGCCGCCGGCCAGGATCACTCCGCAGACGGCTCCCAGCACCGGGCTGAGGCCGATGGTGTTGGTGGTGGCGGCGAACAGAATCGCGCCCGCGGTCGGGCGGATAAAGGTTTGGATGACGTCGTTGACCGAATCAACGGCGGGGATTTTGTCCACCAGGATTTCGACGATCAACAACACGCCCAGTACGCCGATGACCCACCAACTGGTCAGCGCGTCGTAGGGTTCACTGAGCGTAATCAGTGGGGTGAACTTGGCTAACAAGGCGACGACGAGGAGCGGGATGTAGGCGTTCAGGCCGGCCGAAGTCGAGAGGCCAAAGGCGGTTGCCAGAGCCAGAAATGCTGCTGCCATTTTACGTCCTCCTGAGAGATCAAACCATAACGGGAGCAGCCCGTTGGGCGATCTGGCCGTACAGATGGGCAGAGAAGAGCATCAGCCAGACGCCCACAGGGAACATCAACAACCCAAGCGCAGATCCCAGAATCCACCCGCAGATGGGAATCATGCTCAACACACCGATCACCGCGCTCAACACACCTCCAACGACCACGCCAGCCAACCACATGAGCACCTGGCTGATGATGACAGACCCGATGTTGGCAAACAGGAAGCGAAAGACCTCCCCAAAACGTAAACAAGCGCCGATCTCGCCGGTCTCTGCGTACCGTATCTGCAACACGGGCGTCAACAATGCCAGCAGGATGCCATAGATCATCGCCACGCAACCTAGCCCCAACGTCAGAATCCCCGACGCGCCGGCCAGGATGGTCATTAAATCCTCGTTATCACCGGCAAACGCTGGCATAACCCCGATCACCGTGATGGGGCAAACCAGGATCAAGAGGGGCAGTGCATAGAGCAAAGTGGCAACCCAGAACATCAAGCCATCCATAAAATAACTCCCCATGTCCTGCCACGCGGGCAAGGGGCGCGGCTCGCCAGCCTTGACGTTGCGGATGAGGGCGATGGTATACCCTAAAAGCGCAAACGTGCCAAAGATGGGAATCAGCAAAATCACTGAGCCGAGCAGGAGCTTGCTCACCCAATCCTTGTCCTCGAACACAAAACCAAAAGCTTTACCGATGTCCATTGTATCTCCTCCTTATTCTGCACCTGTATCTACTTTGAAAATAGACTCAACCGTGACCTACATTTTCGTCCTTGGTGGTGTGAGCACTCGTGATAACTTGTCAAAAAGTTGGGGCAACGTAGTCGAGGTTTCCATACCTCGCAGACAAGACGCGCTATGGAAAGCGCGGCTACGTCGGAAGCGCCCCCGATTATTGAGATGATACGAAAATATGGGCATGGTTCGCCAGCACCGAAAAACTCGTTTACAAATTCTTGGCAACTGCTCAGCCTGCGCTGGTTGAGTAGCGCTGGAGGCGCGTATGTTTCGACAAGCTCAACACTAGCCACCTGACAGTTTTGAAAAACACAGCCAAAACGTCGGTTGAGTGGCTGAAAGCCGTATCGAAACCACGTTTTGGCGCAGTTCTGGGTTTCAATACGCCACTCCGTGG
>QMOE01000156.1 GCA_003648125.1 Chloroflexota bacterium | reverse complement strand
TATGGGCGCATCCTGGAGCGGGCGGTCACGCCCAGGCCGGAGCAGGCCATACTGGTAGCCGATATGCCCTTGGGAACGGCGGACGCGCTCGCCATCCACCTGGGCGACTGGGTGGGGTGGCTGTGTCTGGTGGGGATGGTCATCCTGGTAGCGCTGGATGTGGTCACGGCGCAACGGGTCGCCGGCTGAGTCTCTCCTGGTCACTTGACCAGGGAAAAGACTACCCACCTGACCAGGTCCAAAACTCCTCGGTTGGCCGATGCGCCGGGGAGTTTTCTGTGTTACACTGGGAGCAAGATTGGTCAGGAAAACATTCAGCAAACAGAAAGGAGTAGAAAAGTGAGACTCACCATCGAAGGCGCCGGAAAACTGTACAACGGCAAGGTGTGGGGGTTACGCGACTTTGGCCTGGAACTAGGCCCCGGCGTGTTGGGCCTGCTGGGGCCGAACGGCGCGGGCAAGTCCACACTAATGACCATCCTCGCTACTATCACCAAGCCCACCACAGGCAAAGTGACGTGGAACGGCGTGGACATTGCCCGCAAGCCGGACGAACTGCGAGACGTGCTGGGCTACCTGCCGCAGGATTTTGGCGTCTACCCCAACCTCAACGCGGTCGAGTTCCTCGAATACATGGCCGCCATCAAGGGGCTAGATGGAAAGGCCGCCCGGCGGCGCATTGACGAATTGTTGCACCTGGTCAACCTGGGCGAAGCGCGCCATCGCGTGCTGGGTGGCTACTCTGGCGGGATGAAACAGCGCGTCGGTATCGCGCAGGCGTTGCTGAACGATCCGCAACTGCTTATCGTGGACGAGCCGACCGCGGGCCTCGATCCCCAGGAGCGCGTGCGGTTCCGCAATCTACTGTCGGATCTTTCCGGCGAGCGGATCGTGATCCTCTCCACGCACATCGTCTCCGACGTGGAAGCCGTCGCCACCGACATCGCGCTGATCAAGCAGGGCTGCCTGGTCAAGCACGCCCTTCCAGAGACGCTGCTGCAGGCGGTGGAGGGGCAGGTGTGGGAGATGGTGGTCCCCAGTGCCGAACTGCCCGCGCTCAAGCAGCGCGCACTCGTAGGCGGCACGGCCCGCCGCAGTGACGGCGTCCACGCCCGCGTCGTCTCACCTGTGTGCCCAGGCGATGGCGCCGCAGCGGTGGAGCCCACGCTCGAAGACGCCTACCTTCACTTTATCGCCGGGGACGGGAGTAAAGGCGGAGGGGAGGTTGGCCAATGAAGACTCTGCGGATGCTGGCCCAACTCATCCGTGCCGACTTTTTGGAGCGGACGCGGCGCTACAGCTTCCTCGTCACGCTGGGCGTGATGCTCTACGTCGGCTACGTCCTGGTGCCGGCGGCTGATTCGGGCGCGCTCACCGTTGACCTCGGCAACCTGCGCGGCGTCTACAACTCGGCCTGGATCGGCAGTATGATCGCGCTGCTGAGTTCGATGTTGCTCTCGCTCCCCGGCTTTTACCTGGTCAAGAACGGTATCGCCCGCGATCGGGAGACCGGCGTGGGGCAGATTATTGCCACGACGCCGCTGCGCAAGGCGCTCTACACGCTGGGCAAGACGGTGAGCAATTTTATCTTTCTCACGGTGATCATTGCCGTGGTCGCCGTTGCCGCCGGCGCGACGCAGTTTATCCGCGGCGAGGCGCTGCGCCTGGACGTGTGGGGTCTCGTGGCTCCGTTCCTGTTCGTCACGCTGCCCACGATGGCGTTGGTGGCCGCCGTCGCTGTCCTGTTCGAGACCATCCCGTTCTTGCGCGGTGGTTTCGGGAACATTGCCTACTTTGCACTCTACATCGTCACCATCATCGTCTCGCTGAGCGGCGCGACGTTCAGCAGTCAGGGCGTGATCGAGCAGCCGATCAACGACCTCTTTGGCACAACGGTGATTGGCGCCAGTATGGGGCAGGCCGCGCATGCTGCTTTCCCCGACCGGAGCCTGGATTTTGGCGTCGGCTACACCATCGTCGAGGGGCCGATCCAGACCTTTTGCTGGGAGGGCGTGACGTGGACGAGCGACGTCATCCTGGGCCGCCTGCTCTGGGTGGGCGTGGCGTTGGGGATCGCGTTGCTGGCGGCGCTCTTTTTCGACCGCTTTGACCCGGCACGCAGTAGACCAAAGGCGCTGCGGCGCAATGGTTTCGTGACGCGGGTGCTTGCTCCATTCCGTTCCCTGCGCTTCCCCAGGCTCGATCTGCGCCGTTTCATCGCGCTCCCCCGGCTCCCATTGCCGCCGTTCGGGCGGGTGCTCCTGGCCGAGTTACGCCTGACGCTGAAAGGGTTGCGCTGGTGGTGGTACCTGGTCGCGCTGGGCCTGATCGTCGCCGGTTTGAGATCCTCCGATGCTCAAGCGCAGCAGGGATCGTTGCTCGCCGCCTGGATCTGGCCGGTGCTGGTCTGGTCCAAACTGGGCGTGCGGGAGAAGCAGCATCACACCGAGGCGGTGATCTTCTCCGCGCCCCACCCGCTGCGGAGGCAGTTCCCGGCGACCTGGCTGGCCGGCGTCATCGTCACAGTGCTGGCCGGAAGCGGCGTGGGCGTATCTCTGCTGCTGGCGGGCGAGTGGTCCCATCTCCTGGCCTGGGGCGTGGCCGCGCTCTTTGTCCCCACGCTGGCCCTGACACTGGGGATTTGGAGTGGCAGCAGCAAGTTCTTCGAGGCGCTCTACGTGGTGTGGTGGTACATCGGCCCGGTCAGCGGGTTGGCGGCCTTTGATTTTATGGGCGCGACGCAAGAAGCCATCGCGCGGGGGATGCCTTCGATCTACCTGGGCGCCGCCGCCGCGTTGCTGGGCCTGGCGGCCCTCGGTCGGGCGCGGCAGATCAGGCGTTAGAAGCAGGCGACTGTGGGCGCTTGCCCCACCTGGTCACTTGACCAGGTAAAAGACTACCCACCTGACCAGTCTCAAAACTCCCCGGTTGGCCGATGCGCCGGGGAGTTTTTTGTGTTACACTGGGAGTGCAAGATCAAGCAGGGAAACATTCAGCAAACAGAAAGGAGTAGAAAATGGATGAGAAAAATGGGATCGTCATCGAGACACATGGCTTGAGCAAATCCTTCGGCCAGGTTCAGGCGCTTCGCGGCGTGGACTTACGGGTGCCACGCCATTCGATTTTCGGTTTTCTCGGCCCGAACGGAGCCGGAAAAACCACGCTGATGAAAGTGCTGCTGGGCCTGAGCCGCCCCACGGCTGGCAGTGGGACCATCTTTGGCCACGACATTCTGACTGAGAGTGTCGCCATCCGCGAGCGCATCGGCTACCTGCCGCAACAGCCGCGTTTCATCGAACACATGACCGCCCGCGAGAACTTGGTCTTTGCCGCCAAGTTCTTCTTTAGCGGCCCGCAGGCCAAAATCCAGCAAAGATGCGATGAGATGCTGGAACTGGCCGGATTGGCTGATAAGGCCGATCGTCCCATCAAAGGATTCTCCGGCGGCGAGAAACAGCGCCTGGGGATTGCCCTGGCTCAGGTCAACTATCCCGACCTGCTTATCCTCGACGAACCCGCTTCGGCGCTCGACCCGTTGGGGCGGCAGGCTGTCCTGGATGTGATGGCTCGCCTGCGCAAGTACACTACGATTTTTTACTCGACCCACATCTTGGATGATGTCCAGCGGGTCAGCGACACGGTCGCCATCCTGAACCGGGGCGAATTGGTAGCCAGCGGGCCGATCGAGCAGATCTTGAACGGCAAAGACGGCGTGGTTTACACCGTCGCCTTGAAGGGCGCACCCAGTGGACTGGGCGAGCGGCTGGCGGAACTGCCCTGGGTGGCGCACACGGCGGTGGCCCCGCGCAACGGAACAAGCATCTGGCAGGTCAGCGTGAGCAATGAAGCAGCAGCCGAAAAGAACCTGTTGCGGTACGTGCTGGCTGACCCCGCTGTGACGGTGATCGAGTTCAGCCGCAAAAAGTACGAATTGGAAGAAATTTTCATAGAGATTGTGAAAGGAGATGACGATGGCTGCTAATCTGGAACTTGAACGTGTGAAAGAAAGGAACGGACTGCGTGGTTTTTCCAACCTGTTCCGCAAGGAAAACCGCGCCTGGTGGGGCACCCGTCGCTGGTGGATCAACGCCCTGCTGTGGACGGTGTTGCTTGGCGGCCTGACGGCGATCATGCTGTTCGCGTCTGGCGAGGAGATTAGCGAGGCCACTGAAGCCGAAATCACCCAAGCCGGCGGGTTACTTGCCTATATCCTGTCGTTGGGATTGAACGTTTTCTTCCAGTTCGGCATCCCGGTGTTGGCGATAGGGACGGTCATCCTGGCACAAGACCTGATCATCGGCGAGAAACAAAGCGGCGTGGCTGAATGGCTGCTTTCTAAACCAGTGACACGCCGCGCCTACGTTTTGGCAAAGGTGGCCGCCAATGCGCTGGCAGTGTTTGCTCTGTTGGTTGGACTGCCTTCCGTCGTGGCTTATGGCCTGTTGTCGCTACGTATGGGCGCGCCGTTTCCTTTGATGCCTTTCCTGTCCGCGACTGGGATCATGGCCGTACATACTCTCTTTTACCTCACCTTAACTCTGATGCTGGGAACCATTTTCAACAGTCGTGGCCCCATCCTGGGCATTGCGCTGGGTTCTGTCTTGGGCGGGGGCATGCTGGGAAACCTTGTCAAGCCGCTACTTTACGTCACGCCCTGGATGCTACCGAAAGTCGCTGTGTTGACTGCCACTGGTCAGGCGATCACCGCTGAGATGGGAATTGCCTCGCTGGTCGCCACCGCCCTGTGGAGTGTGGTTTTCATCTTTGTGGCCTTCACCAAGTTCGAGAAAATGGAGTGTTAGTGATGTCAAATGGCTAACATCAAGGCCAGCGCATCTCCCAAAAGTCAGGGATGCGCTGGCTAAAAATCAGCAAAACTTAAGGAGTTCGCATGGCAACACAATTTTCAGTCAAAGATAGCAAACCCTGGAAAGCCCCCTTCTTCACGATCTGGGGAGGGCAGGCGCTCTCGATCTTGGGCAGCCAGTTGGTCCAGTTTGCCCTGATCTGGTACCTGACCATACAGACAGGTTCAGCGACGGTGCTGGCAACCGCCTCCCTGGTTGGGATGCTGCCCAATGTGATCTTGGGGCCGTTTGTCGGAACCCTGGTAGATCGCTGGAATCGCCGTTGGATCATGCTGCTTGCCGACAGCATCATTACCCTGGCCACCATCGCCCTGGCCGTTCTATTTACCCTGGATGTCGTTGCGATCTGGCACATTTACGCGGTGATGTTCATCCGCTCCCTGGCCGGCAGCTTCCACGGGAACGCCATGAACGCTTCGACCTCGCTGATGGTCCCGGTCGAAAACTTGACCCGCATCCAGGGGATCAACCAGATGCTCAACGGTGGCCTGAATGTGGTTTCTGCCCCCCTGGGCGCCCTCCTACTGGATGTGCTGCCCCTCCAGGGCATCCTGGCCATTGATGTGATCACCGCCTTGCTCGCCATCCTGCCGCTGTTCTTTATCCAGATTCCGCAGCCGGAACGAATCGAGCGTGGACAGGTACAGCGCGAGGCTAAAGTAACCGTCTGGCAAGATTTCAGAGCAGGTCTCCGATACGTGCTCGGTTGGCCGGGATTATTGATTGTCAGTCTGATGACGGTGGGGATTAACTTTACGATCATACCTGCATTTTCGTTGCTGCCCCTCATGGTCAAGGATTATTTTGGCGGAAATGCGATCCACCTGAGCTGGGTAGAATCCGCTATGGGGATTGGAATGATCGTTGGCGGGGCGCTGCTGGGCGTTTGGGGCGGTTTCGAGCGCAAGATACTGACTTCTATGATTGGGTTGATGGGGATGGGGGCAGGCACCCTGATCCTTGCGCTGGCGCCTTCCTCGGCACTGCTCCTGGGCGTCGGCGGCGCGTTGCTCGTCGGCTTGATGACTCCCATCACCATGGGGCCGTTCTTCGCCGTGATACAGTCCACCGTCGAACCCGATATGCAGGCCCGGATATTCTCCCTTTTGAACAGCGTTGGTACCGGGATGACGCCGATCGGGCTGATGATCGCCGGCCCGGTAGCCGACCGGGTTGGGATTCAAGCCTGGTTCCTACTCGGCGGGTCGCTGTGCGTTTTGATGGGCGTGATCGGTTTGTTTATTCCGGCCGTGATGAACATCGAAGAGAAACGCTTCTGCCGCTCCGCTCAGGGTGCGGGGACCGGGTAGTTTTGTACCAAACGGCTCTTTTTGTGTGACCTATCCAGTTGACCTACCCAAGAACCTACCTGCGGATAGGGGACATTCTGAGCC
>QMOE01000155.1 GCA_003648125.1 Chloroflexota bacterium | reverse complement strand
GTGCTCATAGCCAAACCCCGCTTCGCGGGCTTTCCGCAGCCCCCGCAGGGGGCTTGAGCTTTGAGCCGGGCGGTTCAGCGCCCGGCGAGACGGGCAGGGTTCTCTTCAATTGCACAGGTTGAACTTTATGCCCGTGCCAAATATACACCATCAGATTCTTTGACAGGGCAAGCGGGTAGGGTATAATTGGGGCGGCAGGGGGCGTTGACACCGCTCCCCTCCGCTCAGGGCCAGGCCGACCGGCTTTAGGAGGTAGACCAATGATTCCTTTGCGCGACACCATATCCGCCCGCCGCTTTCCTATCGTCAACACAGCGCTCATTGTGCTCAATGTGTTGGTCTTTTTGTTCGAGAGCATCCTGACCCCAGATCAACTAAATCAAGTCATCTGGGCCTGGGGGTTGACGCCGGCTCATTTCTGGCAAGGCAGTCTCTGGGGTCGCTGGCTGCCCATGTTCACCTCGATGTTTCTGCACGGCGGCTGGTGGCATCTAATTTCCAACATGCTCGCTCTTTACATCTTTGGGGACAACGTCGAAGATCGCCTGGGGCACTGGCGCTACTCGCTGTTTTACATACTGGGCGGGCTGGTGGCCGGCGGAGCGCAATTGCTGGCTTACCGCAGCTCTCCTATCCCGACTGTGGGAGCCAGCGGGGCCATCGCCGCCGTACTGGGAGCCTACCTGGTGCTCTACCCTCGTGCCCGCGTCGTCACGCTCGTGCCCATATTCTACTTTATCCGTATCATCGAGATCCCGGCCTTGATCTATCTGGGCTTTTGGTTCATCTCCCAGTTGTTCAATGGACTCTTTGCCCTGGCCGCTGCCACTGACGTCATGCAGGCTGGCGGCGTGGCTTGGTGGGCGCACATCGGGGGCTTTGCTTTCGGTATGGCGATTATCCGGCTCATCTCCCCGCGCCCGCGCCGCACTTATGCCGACGAGTATTGGCCGTGGTGACACGCAGCGATAATTGAAAACGAGGAGGTTACGATGTCCATCTTTGACCTGTTCTGGATTTTCTTCATGTTCACCAGTCTCCTGCCGGCCATCCAGAAACGTATGCTGGAGGCGGCTCGCTTGAAGTTGATGCGCGAACTGGAGAAACAGCGCGACAGCCGCGTCATCGCTCTCATCCACCGCCAAGAGACAATGGCGTTGCTGGGCTTTCCCCTCTTCCGCTACATTGACATTGAGGACAGTGAGGAAATACTGCGGGCCATTAAACTGACCGACGGTAAAGTACCGATTGATCTGATCCTGCACACGCCGGGTGGCCTGGTGCTGGCCTCGGAGCAGATCGCCCACGCGCTCTGTCGCCACCCGGCCAAGGTGACCGTCTTTGTGCCCCACTACGCTATGTCGGGCGGGACGCTGCTGGCACTGGCCGCCGACGAGATCGTGATGGACGAGAACGCCGTCCTGGGGCCGGTGGACCCCCAACTGGGAGAGTATCCTGCCGCCTCCATCATCAAGGCGGTGGAGCAGAAGGACGTCAACGAGGTGGATGATAAAACTCTCATCCTGGCCGATGTAGCGCGTAAGGCTATCGCTCAGGTCCAAACCCGTGCGCAAGCAATCCTGGCCGAGCATATCCCGGCGGAGCAAGCGGAAACGTTGGCCCGAACACTCACTGAGGGGCGCTGGACTCACGATTACCCCATCACCGTTGAGGAGGCGCGGGAACTGGGGCTTCTGGTCAGCACAGAGATGCCCGAAGTGGTTTACAAGTTGATGACCCTCTACCGTCAGCCGGGCCAACGCCGCCCGTCGGTGCAGTACATCCCTGTGCCCTACCACCCCAGCGGGGAAAAGGGGGGAGCCAACAACCAATAATCAGATGAAGATCCGTGCCTTAGGCTGTTCTTTCCTTGCCCTGACCGTTCTCCTGTTCGGCTCGGTGCTGGCGTTTGAGCTATACCACGCCGACCGTATCTACCCTGGCGTGCGGGTGCAGGGCGTAGACGTGGGCGGAATGCAGCCCGATGAAGCAGGTGTCGCACTGACGGGTGGCCTGGGGTTGAACGCGCCGCTGGTGACGCTGCGCGGCCCCGACCGTTCGTGGGACGTCAGCCCCACCGACCTGGGCCTGCGGCTCGACGCGCGAGCCACGCTGGCGCCGGCATACAGCCTGGGGCGCGAGTTCTCGCGCGCGGGCAACCTGCTGGCCCACCTGGAACTGCTCCTGCTCGGCTTTGACCTGCCGCCCGTCGTCGTCTACGACGAGGGCGAGGCCCGGCTCTACCTGGAGACGCTGGCCGAGCAGATAGATTTCCCCCCCATCGACGCCTCCCTCTCCCTCGACGGCGTCACCCCGGTCGTCAACCCGGCCCGGCCCGGCCGCCGCCTGGACGTGGAGGCGACTCTGGCGGCGCTGACGCCGGCCGTGATCCGTCTGGCTCCCGCCACAGTGGATTTAATCACCCACGAGGTCCCGCCGCCCGTCGCCGACGCCGAACCAGCCCGCGCCGAGGCCGAGTTGCTGCTGGATGGCCCCCTCACGCTCCTGCTCGCTGACCCCCTGGAGGGCGACCCCGGCCCGTGGACGCTTCCACCGGAACAACTGGTCACCATGCTGGTGGTACAGGCGGATGAGGGGACGCTGCACGCCGCGCTGGACGAGGACGCGCTGCGGGCTTATCTGGAGGAAGCAGCCCCCGCCCTGGCTATCGAACCGGTGAACGGACGCTTCCACTTTGACGAGGAGACGGGCCAACTGGAACCCATCAGCACCAGCAGCGAGGGCCGCGCACTCGACGTAGGAGCGAGCCTGGTACGCATCGTGCAAGAGATGGCGGACGGCAACCGCTTTGTGCCCCTCGTCGTAGAGTCCATCCCGCCCTGCTGCCCCGCTACCGCTACCGCCGAGGAACTGGGAATCGTCGCCCTGGTGGCCGAGGGGGAATCCTACTTTATCGGCTCTCCCTCCGGGCGCGACAACAACATCCGCCTGGCGGCGACCAAGTTCGATGGCGTCGTCGTGGAGCCGGGGGAGACCTTTTCCTTCAACCATTACCTGGGGCCTGTCACCGCCGAGGAGGGGTACGATGAATCCTACATCACCGCCGGCGAGCAACTGGCTATCGGCATCGGCGGCGGCATCTGCCAGGTCTCTACCACCGCCTTCCGCGCTGCCTTCTGGGGCGGCTGCCCCATCACCGAACGCTGGTACCACGGCCAGCGGGTGGGCTACTATGAACTGCGGGGCGGTGGAGTGGGGATGGATGCCACCGTCTACTCGCCGAACGTGGATCTAAAGTTCGTCAACGACCGGGCTTACCCGCTGCTGATCGAGACGGAGGTGGAGGAAGCGACTCACCGCTTGATCTTTCGCTTTTATTCCACCGACGACGGGCGGCGAGTAGAGATGGATGGCCCAGAGATCAGCGCCGAGACTCGGGCCGGCCCGCCTATCTACCAGTTGCACGATGATATGGCGCCGGGGACGGTGATCAAGTGGCAGTCGGCGGTGGATGGACTGACGGCGACCATCGTGCGGCGGGTCTATGACGCGGACGGCAACCTGCTCTACGACGATACCTTTATCAGCAAATACGCGCCGCGCCGCGCCGCCTATCACTACGGCCCCGGCTACGAGCCGCCGGAGGAAGAATGAAAAACGGGATCATCTCTGCCATTGGGGCCTATGTTCTCTGGGGATTGCTCCCCGTCTATTGGAAAACCATCCAGGCGGTACCGGCTGTCGAGGTGATTTGCCATCGCGTGGTGTGGTCGTTTGTTGTTGTGATGCTGCTGTTGGCGGTGAAAAGTCAATGGGGATGGCTGCGGCAGATCAGGAAAAACCCGGCCACGCTGCTCACATTTTTCGGTACCGGCGCTCTCCTGGCACTGAATTGGCTCACCTACATCTGGGCGGTGAGCACAGGCCATATCGTGGACTCGAGCCTGGGGTACTTTATCAATCCACTCATCAGCGTACTCTTTGGTATGCTCTTTTTGGGAGAACATCTGCGTCCGTGGCAATGGGCGGCGATCCTGCTCGCCCTGGGCGGGGTGACTTTTCTCACGCTGGGGTACGGATCGTTCCCCTGGATTGCGCTCACCCTGGCGACCACCTTTGGCCTCTACGGCCTGTTGAGAAAGACCGCCCCCCTGGGCGCGCTCGACGGGCTTGTGCTAGAAATGACCATCCTGTTTCTTCCGGCGCTGGCATATCTCGTTTACATCGAATTGGCGGGCAGTGGTTCATTCGGGCATACGGGGGCGGTGAGTGGACTGCTTACACTCACCGGGGTCATCACTGCTTTTCCTCTCATCTGGTTCGCCTACGGTGCGCGGAAAGTCACGCTTGCCACAGTAGGGATTTTGCAGTACATTGCCCCAACGTTGCAGTTTCTTTTGGGGGTATTGGTCTATGGAGAGGCCTTTGAGAAAACGCGCCTGGTAGGGTTTGGCGCGATATGGACCGCCCTCTTGATATATTCCATCGAAGGTGTCGTAGAGGGCAGGAGGAAGGCAAATTTATTACTCTCAACTCCCGCCCAGATAAACCGCCGCGCCGGTCGCCAGGGCCAGGCCAGCCACGATAGCTAAACCGTAGCGCATCACCGCCTTGAGCACAGCACTCTCTTCCTCTCCCGATCCCACCGTGCTGCACCCCACGATAATTTTGGCCGGGGCAAAGGCCGAGCCGATAGCTCCACCCGCCGTCTGCGCGGCCAGGATGATGAGCGGACTGACGCCCAGCAGCATCGCCACGCCCTGCTGCAAACCGCCGAAGACGACGTTAGAGTTGGTGTTGGAACCGGTCATAAAGGCTCCCAACACGCCGATGAAGGGAGCCGCCAGCGGGAAGGCCCGCCCGGCCGCCTGCGCGATTCCATCCGCCAGCAGGTGCGTCATCCCCGCGTGCTCCATCGTTACCGCCATGCCGACCATCGCCGCCGTGCCCAGGCTGGAGCGCACCGCTTTCTTGGCGACGCTTCGCGCGATGCGGCCCGCTGCCCCCGGTTTGTAGCACCCGCGCCGCTGGAAAAGCAGGTAGGTGACGAGCGAGGCATAAGTCAGCAGCGCACCAGCGTGACCAAAGAGGTTGATGCTGCGTCCCTCCCCGGCCGGTGTCACCCATCCCCGCCCGGTGATCAGTTCAGGGAACCGGGCGCGAATGACCACCTGTCCCAGCGCCGCTTTCATAAACGGAACCTGGGCCGTCAGCACGATGGCGACCAACAAAATGTAGGGCAGCAATGCCCAGCCAAGTGGCATCCCCGCTGTTGGGCGATCTTCCCCGATCAAGCCCCCAGCGCGCCAGCGCGCCCACATCACCCCCACCGCCAGCCCCGCCAGCCCGCCCATCATCCCGCCGATGGCCCACAGTCCGTGGGTGACGACGAGAAACTGAGTCACGGCCATCGTCACTCCGATGATGAGCCAGGCGGTCAGATTAGATCGCAGCGTGCGCCACCCTCCCGCCGCCCACAGCGTGGCCGCGCCGCAGCCCAGGCATGCCAATCCCAGCAGCGCCGCCGACCAGGGGGCCAGTTCCGCCCCGCCGCGCCCCGTCGCGGCCATGAGCGCGTAGAAGGAGGAGCCGAGTGAGCCAAAGGTGACGGCCCAGGCATGGCCCACCGAGGGAATGACGACGGCGGCGACGGCCGGGAAGCCCAGCCCGGTCAGCAGCGGCGCGACGACCGCCACCGGCACGCCGAATCCGCCCATCCCTTGCAAAAAAGCGCTAAAGACCCAGCCCAGTAGCAGCGCCTGCAGCCCCCGGTCGGGTGTGAGACGGGGTAGGCCGGCGCCGATGGACTGCACCACGCCGGCCTCGTCGGTGACGCGGTAAAAGAGCAGCGCGGTCCAGATGATGTAGAGTACGAACAAGGTCAGGAGCAAGCCCTTTAGTTGGGCGCAGGCCAGCACCTGCCACCCCGCGCCGAAGCGCAGCGCGGCCACCAGCAGCGCCGTTGCCCAACCAACCGCTCCGGCCTGCGCGCCGCCCCAACGGAAGCGGAGCATCAAGACGAGGACGGCCAGGATGGGGAGGAGGGCTAGAAGCCAATCCAGGAGAGTGGAGAGTGGAGATTGCAAGATTTTTGACTGTGGGTAGTGGTCAGACTAGGACCGAGTTGGGAAAAGTGGGGCAATTGACAATTTGCCCCACGCTATCGCTCACTTTTCTACCGGACACTTTTGCCAAGTTTCTGTTACACAGAGATTCACGGAGGGTTCACAGAGACGCCTGTCTGCCGACAGGCAGGCACAGAAATTCTTTGCAGGAATCTGCTAGTACGAAGCGACTCTTTTGTTAGATCATCCAAATT
>QMOE01000154.1 GCA_003648125.1 Chloroflexota bacterium | reverse complement strand
CGTCCCCGCCCGCATGCGGCCAAGATGGCCGCGCTCCAATGGCCGCGTTCCAATGACTGCCTGGGAACGCGGGCGTCCCCCGCCGAGGAGGGGCGAGGCACTGCCTCGCCCCTACGACTCCAATGACCGCGCTCCGTGGCGCGTAAGAAAATGACGCGCACCCAAATTCGGCCAGAGGGTTGACAAGTGACACTGAATTGTGGTATAGTAACACGTGGAGAAGTGTTCATGTTGTCACCAAACGAATACAGGAGCACAGGCTCAACGCATAACTGTCGAGCGCTGTGCTTTTTGGTGACTATCCTTTAGTAACCAGGTTAAAGATGGAGCTAGATCAAAAGAATAAATTGATAGAAGAAGGAATAAGCGGCGAAGAATATCTGCTAGCCAAAGCAGAGGAGCAAGGCTTTGTCATATACAGTGACATCCTGACTGCCTTCCCCGAGGTTGAGGAAAACATTGAAAAGCTCGAGAGCATTTTGACGACGCTCATAGAAGCGGGCATTGATGTAGGCTCACTGAAGGAGATAGAGGAAAGAAAAAGACAAGGAGGCACGACAATAGGAGAAACTGACCGGATCAGCGCGGTGGCTGATCAGCAGGCATACTTTGACACAATCGCCATAGACGATACGATTGGCCTTTACCTCAAAGAGATTGGCCGGGTTCCTCTCCTCACGGCAGAGGAAGAAGTCATGCTGGCTAAACGTATGGAGGCCGGTCTGAAAGCCAAGGAAAAGCTGGACTGCAATGGTCTCGACCCCCAGAGGCGAATCGAGTTCAGGATGACTGTCCAGGACGGGCTGAATGCTCGCGAACACCTCATCCGCGCCAACTCGCGCCTGGTGATCAGTGTGGCTAAAAGGTATATCGGCCGCGGTGTTCCCTTCCTTGACCTGATCCAAGAGGGGAACATTGGGCTTATACGCGCTGCCAACAAGTTTAACTATCAACTAGGACACAAGTTTTCCACCTACGCCACCTGGTGGATTCGGCAGGCGGTCACCCGCGCAATCGCCGACCAGAGCCGCACCATCCGCGTTCCGGTCCACATGGGTGATCAAATCAACAAACTGCTGCGCATCTCCCACCGGCTGACGCAGGAACTGGGACGGTCGCCCACCTCTGCAGAATTGGCCGGGGCGATGGAAATTCCTACTCGCAAGGCTGAGGAGATGTTGAGGGTGGCTCGTCGTCCCCTTTCATTAGAGATGCCCACCGACGACGAAGGGAACAGCGAGTTGGGAGACTTTATCGAAGATGAGGATAGCGCCGCTCCGGACGAGAATGTGACCTCTGCCATGTTGCGCGAGTTGCTGCGCGACACACTCCAAGACCTCCCGCCACGGGAAGTACGCATCCTGCAACTGCGCTATGGGTTGGTGGATGGCGAAACGTACACCCTCGAAGAAGTAGGCAAGAAATTGGGAGTTACCCGTGAACGGGTGCGCCAGATAGAAGCCCAGGCACTTAGCCGTTTGCGCCACCCTACTCACGCTCGCAAGCTGCGTGACTATTTGATGAGATAGCAAGGCAGAGCAAAATTCCAGGCCCAAAAGGTCTTCTCAAGTATCATCTCAATATTGTGGGGGGAACCTGGACGTAGCCGCGCTTTCCATAGCGCGCCAGGCCGCGAGGTATGGGAACCTCGTCTACATCGCCCACGTTATCGAGAACATGCCTTCTGAAGACCCTTTGGGTCTCTTTTTTTGTTTGCGGTCTCTCCCCTTGTGTGTTAGAATAGCCAAGTGTGCTGAAAGTATGCCACACGCTGATGTCCAATGCCACTTGCTTTCACTATCATTCTACCGCTGGTGGGTACGTTGGGGACGCTGGGGTTATCCCTCGTGTCCCGCTTTCGTTCCTACGCCCGTTATGTTGCCCTGGCAGCAGTTGGTTCTACTGCCATCCTGATCTTGGCGTTCAGATGGCTAGATCCAGCGATGGTCATTCTCTCTTTATGGGAACCGGTCTCTCTGTTCGGCGCTACGCTGATCTTGCAAAACGATGTCATCGTGCAGCCGTTGGCCTTTGCGCTGGCTCTGGTAGCTTGTAGCGCCGTCTTGGTGATATTTGGCCGCGCGGATGAGCCGCATCCCCGCTTAGTGGCTACCATGTTGACTCTGCTTGCCGCTGGCTTTGTCTCTCTATGGGCGGCTAACCCCCTCACTATGATCGCCGGCTGGGCTGTCTATGACCTATTGCAGGCTGGGGGGCACATCGTTGCCGGAGGCTCGGCTCGGACGGCCATTCGAGGACTCGTCGTGGGCAACGTGGCGACGGTGCTCCTGTGGGTCGGGACGGCGCTATCCCATGGCGGAGCGAGCAGCGAGTTGTGGTCATTGATGACCCCCAGTAAGACACAATTGGCCCTGTGGGCTGTGGCCGGCCTTTTGCGGCTGTGGGCGTACCCGTTTCACCTGGCCGCCCCAGACGATCTCGACACTACTTCCCCTATCACCGTTCTCCTTTTCCTCATCGGGCCTGTCACGGGCTGGGGGCTGTGGCTGCGATTGGCCTCGGCAAACGGTGGCTCCATCGCCGACGGCGCGTGGCTGCCAACCATAGCGGCGGTTACTCTGGCTATGGGTGGTTTTCTGGCCTGGTCCTCCGCGACCACTCGCTCTGCGTTACCGTGGATCGGGATGGGGGCGACCGGAGCGGTGCTACTGACTGCTCAACTGACGAGCGTAGGCGCCATAGCCATCATATCCGCAGGCAGCGTGACCTGGGTGTTAGGAATAGCGACGCTCTTTCTAAGCGACGGCTTGCAACGGAAAGAACCGTGGTGGAGCTTGCCCTCACTGCTGGGAGCTTGGGCGTTGATGGGAGTACCGCTCACATTGGGGTTTGTGGTCCAAGCGCCCCTGGTAAGGGAGCTTACCAGGTCAGGACACCTTGAATGGGGAATCGCGTTTTTCATCGGAAACATCTTTCTGATTCCCGCTCTGGTGCGCTGGCTGCTACTGCCAGCATCCTCCCCTTTTCCCAGTCAGCGCTGGTTGCTTGCCGCACGCGGGGTTGGAACAGGGCTGCCGGCCTTGCTGCTGATCGTGGCAGGTCTCTATCCGCCGCTGCTTGCCGGCGGGACTCGGTCCTTTTCAATAAGCCAACTGTTCACGACGCCGGGGCTGGTCGGCTGGTTACTGTGGATGGCCTCACTCGCTGGCGGGGGAGTACTGGCCTGGCAGGATAGAAACCTACGCCCCCAAATCTCCCTTTTACTCGGCGCGGCCCACGATTTGTTATGCCTCGATTGGTTCTACGATGCGTTGGTAGGAGCACTCGACCGGGGTCTGAGTGTGCTCCGCGCCGCCGACGAAATGGTGGGAGGCGCAGGAGCGCTTTTGTGGTCGTGGTTGTTGTTTCTAATTGTTCTGTTGGCGTGGGGTGGTAAATAATGCCGACATTGGCAGACCTGTTGGCGCGCGTCTCTTTCCTGGCCGCTATGCCCGCCGTGGCTGGCATATTTATCACGACCGGCATCCTGGTCGTCAGCCGGGATTGGCGGTTGAACTCGATTGCCTTCACAGTGCAATACTTTTTCCTGGTGTTGCTGCTGACCAGGCTGATTCGGTTGGAAGTGGCGGCCGTCAAGGGCTTGATCGGCTGGCTAATCTGCATGGTGTTCTACCTGACCGAACGACGGGCCAGCACGCTCAAGCAGCTACTTTCTGCTGAGAGTACGACAGGTTCACAGCGCTGGCGCCGCTGGGTCATCTCCGCTCAGGCATCGTTCCACCTGCTGGCCGGGATACTGATCGCTGTGGCAGCGTACACCGCTGCGCTGCGCATCCCACTGCCAGAGGTCCCAGGCGACATCACGCTGGCTTGTTACCTGTTGGCTGGGATGGGATTACTGTTGGTCGGGATGAGCGAAGAGCCGATGCAAGTGGGGCTAGGACTCTTGACCTTTCTCTCTGGTTTCGATCTATTCTATGTTGCTCTGGAGCCGAGTCTGGCTATAGCCGGGCTGCTAGGGGCCGTCAGCTTTCTCGTTGCACTGGCTGCTGCCTACTTGAGAACCGCTCAGGTAGCCTCCAGTAGGGAGGAAGGGACACCGTGATTGCCGGGGCACTCTTATTATTGATCCTCCCGCTGGTGATGGCGGGCGTCGTGTATAGCCTGCTCCGTTGGACATCCATCTCAGCATTGCTATCTATCGGCACGACTTTGGCGCTGGGCGTTGCGGCCGTGGCGCTACCACTGGATCAGCCGGTGCGCCTCTGGGGTGGCCGCGAGATCGCGATGGGCGAGGCAACGACATTCCTGGGCCGCGAGTTGGTGCTGGAGCAGGCCGACCGCATGGCGATGGCGATTTTGTTTTTCACGGCCGCCGGCATCTTTCTCCTGGCGTGGCGCTTTGCACCACGTTCTCTGATTTTTCCGATGGGCCTGGGTTTGCTCAGCTTGCTGTGTGGGGCGCTGCTGATTCACCCCCTCATCTACGCCGCTCTGTTCGTCGAGATTGCCGCCGCACTGGCTGTATTTGCGTTGCAGGCCGGGAAAGGGGGCCCCACGCGGGGAGGGCTGCGCTATCTCATATTCACCACACTGGCCCTGCCCGGCTTGCTGGTCACCCACTGGCTGCTGGAGCGATACGTGCTGACGCCGGATGAGACGGGATTGCTCAGTGCGGCCGCTATCCTGCTGGGTATCTCATTTGCGCTGCTACTGGGCGTAGTGCCTTTCCACACCTGGGTGACGACCATCACCAACGACAGTGTTCCTTTAGCCAGCGCTTTTGTTCTCACCATCAACAATGGAGCCGTTTGGTTCCTGCTACTCGACTTTCTGGAAACCTACCCCTGGCTCAGCAGCCATCCCCGCTTTGGCCCCATCGTCTACACCGCCGGCCTGACGATGATTATCGTGGGAGCGCTGCTCGCCCCGGCTCAGCGCCGGCCGGGTTCGCTGATGGGATACGGAGCGTTGATAGATAGCGGGGCGGCGCTTCTCGCCCTGGCGATGGGCAGTGAAACAGGACTGACATTGATCATTCTGTCCCTGATGGTACGCCCCTTCGGCCTGCTCCTCATGGCGGGTGGGTTGAGCGGCCTGCGGACGCGCAGCGGGAACGACGATAGTTTCGCCGCGCTGCGCGGGCAAGGCTGGAAAACACCGTGGAGCACGGCGGCCTTTATCTTTGGGGGACTTTCAGTTGCCGGGCTGCCCATCAGCGCGGGGTTCATCTGGCGCTGGCCCCTCTGCCGCGCTCTGGCGTCATCCCATCAAGACTCGGTGCTGTTCCTGCTCCTGGCAGGAGTAGGAGTGATGGTCGGCGTGTGGCGGGAAATGTCCACTCTCCTGGCGCGCCCGCGCTCGCCGAAAGATCGCAGCATTATCCCTCTAGGCTCCTCTGAAGGTTGGCTGACGGCAGCAGTCGTGGTCGTAGCAATAGTCGCTGGCGTGGGAATTGGGCTTTTTCCGCAGGCCATCGCCCCACTGGCAGCCCGCCTGGCCAAGACCTATACCTTCTTTACCCCTTGAGCAAACTGGTGATGGACTTGTTTGAGCACAGCCGCCAGAAGCAAATCAGCCGTGAAGCGCCGCTGGCGGCACGGATGCGCCCCCGCACCCTTGATGAATTCGTCGGTCAGGAGCACATCGCCGGAGAGGGGCGGCTGCTGCGCCGTGCCATTGCAGCCGACCGGCTCTTTTCCTCGTTGATTTTTTGGGGGCCGCCCGGAACCGGCAAAACGACGCTGGCGACCATCGTCGCCAACACAACCGCCAGTCATTTTGAGACCATCAGCGCTGTGCTGGTGGGTGTGGCCGACCTGCGACGTGTCATCAAGGAGGCCAAAGAGCGGTGCGGAATGTACGGGCGGCGCACCATCCTGCTCGTGGACGAGATCCATCGCTGGAACCGTGCTCAACAGGACGCGCTGTTGCCCCACGTCGAGGATGGCACCATCGTGCTCATCGGCGCGACGACCGAGAATCCCTATTTTGGCGTCATTGCCCCGTTAGTCTCCCGCTCCCGTATATTTCAGTTCAAGCTGCTTGCCGATGGCGACGTGGCAACAATCCTGCGGAATGCCCTATCCGACTCGGAGCGCGGTTACGGCACTCGTCACGTCCGGCTCGACGACGATGCTCAGGCTCACCTGGTGCGCGTCGCTGGTGGCGATGCCCGGGCTGCGCTCAATGCGCTAGAGTTGGCTGTAGAGAGCACGCTGCCCGATAAAGATGACGTCATTCACATCACACTGGTGGTGGCCGAGGATTCGATCCAGCAGCGCGCGCTGCGTTACGACAAGAAAGGGGACGAGCACTATGACACCGTCTCTGCTTTCATCAAATCGGTGCG
>QMOE01000153.1 GCA_003648125.1 Chloroflexota bacterium | reverse complement strand
TGGGGGTAGGGGTGACGGTCAGCGTTGCCGTAGTAACAGGCGTAGCCAGGGGGGACATAGCGGTCGAATGAAGGGTAGGCGCAGGCGCAGTAGGAGATGTGTCTGTAAGCGATGCGCTCGTGGTCGGCTGTGGAGGGGGAATCACATTGCTACAAGCCGCCAGCAGCAACAGCGCCGTTGCCAGAGAGATGCCGGGTATCGCCTTCATCGTCTGCCGGGCTCCAATACAGTGGGTGCATCAAAGAGGCGAAGTGTAAAAATTAGGGTATGTTTCATCTCGGTTGAAAGTAGGCGCGGTTTCCATACCGCGCGCTATGGAAAGCGCGGCTACTCAACTCCAATACAGCGTAAAGATTATACCACATCTGCCGCCACGCGCTAGCGATAAAGAAAAAACCAAGAGGCCACCGAGTTGATCTCGGTTTTGTCTCTTGGCTATTCCAACACAGAGAGCGGGCGACGAGACTCGAACTCGTGACCTTCTCCTTGGCAAGGAGGCGTTCTACCAGCTGAACTACGCCCGCTGAAAGCAACGATATTATACCATAGGTCTCAAAGTACGCAAATTGCGGCCCGGATGGTCGGACGATGGCACAGCGCTTGCGTCCAGGCGACCTGCCCGCCAGCGCACTGCTCGCACATCTGCCCCTGTTCCATAGAGAGGAATCAATTGCTCGATCAGCGCGGCAAAGGCGGCCGCGTCTCCGCTGGTGTAGAACACCCAACGCCCACCTCCGCTGCAGCCAGTCACCAACTCCTGCCGGGCCAGCACCCGCCTCGTCTGGCGGGCGACGGCTGGGGCGGGGTCAATCACCGCCATACCTGTCCCCACGATCCGCTCAATGGTCAGCCGCAGGAATGGATAGTGGGTGCAGCCGAGCACCAGTTGGTCCGCTCCGGCTTTGACGAGCGGATTCAGGCACTCGCGCAGCAGCGATTCGGTCTCGGGAGTGTCCAATGCGCCGGCTTCTACTGCCTCCACCAGCCCTGGGCAAATTTGGGTGAGCACTTGCACATCGCCCGCGTATCGCTTTATCAGGCTGGCAAAGAGTTCTCCCTGAAAGGTGGCTTGAGTGGCGATCACGCCCACGATGCCGTTGTGGGTCCGCTCGACGGCGGGCTTGACGGCCGGTTCCATCCCCACGAAGGGAACCTCAGGAAAGAGACGGCGCAGGTGATGTAGGGAAGCTGCAGAGGCGGTGTTGCAGGCGACGACAATCATGCTGGCTCCCTGGGCCAGCAGAAAGCGCGTGACGCCCGCGGATAGCTCCCGCACCTCGGCCAGTTGACGAGAGCCGTAGGGCACGTGAGCCTGGTCTGCCAGGTAGATGATATCTTGGTGGGGGAGTTGGCGCACAAGCTCGCGCCATACGCTCAACCCTCCCACGCCAGAATCGAAAACGCCGATCATTGCAGAGTCATTCATACGCACTAGAGCAATTCCCGTTTTGTAGCCGCGATTTCCAAATCGCGTCTGTTTTCCCACGTAAAGCACCCTGCGCGATTACGAAATCGCGGCTACGACCTGACTTTTCACCCATAACAGGAATTGCTGTACGCCCTATTTCGCTACTCTTGTCCCCGGTGCAGGGCCAGGTAAATGCCGAGGATGATAGCGGCCCCTTGCAGCGCCACGAGCGAGAGGAGAGGAGGGGGGGTCTCGGCGGCTTCCGGGGGGGCTACGGTCGGCAACGGGGTCCAGGTGGGGAACGGCGTGGCAATACCAGGCTCAGAGGTTGCCGGGGGTAGCGGCGTGGGAGACGGCGGCTGAGCGGTGGGCTGTGGCGGGGTGAAAGTCGGCTCCACTATCGGGACGGGTTCTGGAGTGGAAGCGACAGTAGGAGCGGACGTGGCAGTGGGCGGCGGGGGTGGAGTGGGACTGGGCGGGATGGGGGTAGCTGTAGGCTCAAGGGTGGGACTGGGCGGAACAGTCGTCGGCGCGGACACTGTCCCCTCGCCGAGTAAGATCGTGTCTGCCGAAGCAGCAGTCCGGCCGGCCGCGTCGCGGAACTGGACGTAGACAGCATGTTCGCCAGGGGTATCCAACAGAGTCCAGGGCACGAGCGCGCCCCAGGCTTGCCACGGCAAGTCGTCGAACTCGGGCGTGTTGCTGATGCGAATCTCGATTGCCTGACCCATAAAGGCTGCTCCCTCTCCCCCTGGGCGGGCCTCCTCGTTGGTCAATCGAATCGCGATCTGTGGATTATCGGTGCTGGCTGCCCCGTCGTTGATGAAAATAGGCAGCACGTTGGGGCGCGCGCCAAAGTCGAGCACATAATAGTTGCGTCCGGCATCGTCTGTGGCGACGCCGATGCCAATCTCGCGGTAGGCAGTGCCGAGGATGTTGTTGCGATGGGGAGGGTCGTCCATAAAAAAGGTCATCGCATCATCAATTGTGCCATAGCCGGTCCAGAAATTCTCTCCGGCGATCAGTTCCCCATTGTTCCATGTCCAGGCAGCATAGCCCGCTTCTGCGATGCGTTGCTTGGGCGTGGAGCCATCGGAGCCAGTGTGAGACCAGATTTGGTGAGCTGCCAAGTCGTCGGCGTGACGCTGTGCAGCGGCGGTCAGCAGGCTGGAAAAGCCATAGGGAGCCAGTCCTTGGTCCAGGCGAGCCTGATTGACCAGAACTTGCCAGGTAACGGCCGGGTCAGGCTCCTGAGCACTGGTCGGGGGGGAGATCAAAAGGAGAATAGCTACAAGGACTGGAAGGCGCAATGGGTTCCGCATAGGGGGATTTTAGCACACAGCGGGCAAGATGCAAGATGAAAGGTGCGACGCACTTGCAGTGCGTCGCACCTGGTTGGCCGCTACGGAATGCAGAGCAGTTGTCCGGCACGGATGTAATTCAGATTGAGGATATTGTTAGCCTCGGCAATGGCCCACATGCTGACCCCATAGTGCAGTGAGATGCGGTACAAGTTCTCCCCCGAGACGACGGTGTGATGCCAGCGGCAGGCGGAAGGCGGCTCGCCATCACCGAACTGGGCTGGGCAAACCCGCCCGGCCGGCAGCACGCGCGGCGCGTTGGGAATAGCCAAAACATTTCCGGCGTGAATGATGTTGGGGTTGAGTATGCCATTATGGGAGGCGATGGCGTAAGGATCCACTCCGTAAGCCCGCCCAATGCAGTAGAGCGTCTCCCCCGACCGCACGGTATGGTAGCCGAGGATGTTTCCCGGCAGTGGGGTGGGAGTCACCGAGGGGGTGGAGGTGGGGGTAGGTGTAACGGTCGGCGTGCCCTCCGTTGTAGGAGTGGCTGTCGGTGTGTCCTCGGGCGTAGGGGTAGCTGTCGGCGTGTTTTCGGACGTAGGAGTGGCTGTCGGCGTGTTTTCGGACGTAGGAGTGGCTGTCGGCGTGTCTTCAGGTGTAGGAGTCGGTGTCGGGGTATCTTCTTCAGGCGTGGCCGTCGGCGTGGGGGTATCTTCCTCGGTGATGGTGATGGTTCCATCCTGGGTGCTGGCGCTAATCTGACCACCGCTCTGATCGGACAAAAGAGCATTAGCGAAGCTGACGGTCCGAGTTCCGGCTGCTTTGCCCTTAAAGGTGACCGTAGCCAACACCCCGCTGCCGTTGACAGGGGAATCGTTTGGCCCCTGAGATACAGCGAAATCAATTTTGCCAGCGTCCTGGTCCACAGCGTTCTGTGCCGTAAAGTATGGATTGGGAAACGTGCCAGGCTCAATCTGAACACCGTTCATGCCTACGTCAGCGTCCACCACCTCCAGCAATGAGGGGTCAAAAGTCAGATGCACCTCAGCGCCGTATAGACCATTCACGTTCTCGATTCTGATGTCCACTGTCGTCATAGCTCCCACGGCTACCTCTCTGCTTTGTGGGCTGATGACCACCGTCGTACCATCCTGGGCCAACCCGTGCCCAACGGGGATGGAAAACAGCATAGCCAGCAGCAAAGCCAGGCTGATCCAGTAACACCGTGCTGTTGGAAACAGTTTCTTCATGACTTTTCTCCTCTCTTTGATGGTGCGCCAGTTAATGCTCCCTGACGGCACGCCACACAACCACGACAAACCCAGCCGCGACGGCGACCGTAACCAGTCCGATCATCACCCAGACGCCCAGAGATGGGCTAGAGTGACTGGTGACAACCGCACCAGGCCCGGTCTCGACCGTGATAGACTGGCCCTGCATATCGCTCAAAATGGTACTGCGGATTCTGACCTCGGTCTCTCCCTCGATCAGGGTATTGAAGGTGGCACGGGCCAGCACGCCGCTGCCGTCGGCCGCCTTATCTACAGGCATGCACACGATGGCGTAATCTATTGTGCCGGCGGATGGGTCGGCGATATTTTGGACGACGAAATCGGGAGATAAAAAGTGCCCATGGGCAATTTGTATCCCTTCTACTTCAGTATCGGCGTCTACTATCTCGAGCAGTATCGGGTCAAAGGTCAAATGCACCTCCGCCCCCGCCAACTGGGCGACGTTCTCCACGCGAATCTCTAGCGTTCCGCTATCGCCAGGAGCCAGAGCCAGCGTCTCCGGGGTGAGTAAAATTTTTGCTCCCCCCTGGGCAGCCGCAGCCCCCGTGATCCAGACGACAATTCCCAAGCAGATGAGTAGTATCGTTGTAGAGCGACCAGGTTTAGATTCCATTTTCTTCTATCGTGTCCTTATGGACAATTGCTGCACAGGCCAAAATTTCCAGCGGCTTGGGCCAGATCAAAGATGTTGATTTTACAATCACCATTGATGTCGCATAGCGGCGCGGTGTTGGACGGCAGAGAACCAGGCGGACACTCTGCACAGGGGACGTAGCACGGTTCCTCTACTGTCTCACCAAAACCACCGATGATTTGCACAATGTCGAGGATATTGATGCAGCCGTCCTCGTTCACGTCGCCCCCTTCCAAATCGTGCCAGCCGATGTCCCGCCCGCCGCCGTCGGCACATTCCCAGTAGCACTCGTTCAGATAGCTGGTAAAGTCGAGCCGCACAAAGGCCCACCGGGATGTACAGGTGGTTGAGCTGGGCGGGTCGTCCGAGGGTAAAATATCGGCCGGAGGAGGTTGCAACCGGCCCGCAATCTCTAACGTGAAATTGCCTCGCTCATCGGTGCAAGCACGCCCCCACGAGATAGGTTCATAAGGGGGAGCAATCGGGTAGAGAACTGCGTTGACCACCGAGCGCCCGTCGCCATTCCACCCCTCGCGGGTGAGCCAGCCGGTCAGCGTGACCAGCGGCGGCAGGACAATCGCCGCGTCGCTGAATTGCTCTACGGCTATGGGAGCGCCTTCACTGTCAAAGAGCTGGGTCAGCTCCTGATCGAACGAGACGGTGCAAGTGGCCGGCTCGGTCGCCGTGACCAGGAGGGTGATGTAGGCCACGATGCCACTGCCGGAGAATGGGCCGCCAACGCAGTCTCGTTGGGCGACAAAGTGAATCTGTCCGCTGCTGACCTCGTTCTGCGGGATACAGGTGGCGCAAAAGATAGGGCCAGGCTCGATTTGCACACCCGCGCGGCCAGGCTCGGCGTCTTGCACCTCCAGGCCGGCCCAGTCATAGTCCACGTGCAACTCGACGCGATGAAGGTTCTCGACGTCGTCCACCCAGAGCGCGAGGGTCAGCGTTTCCCCTGTCGCTATCTGAACTGTGGCTGGATCGAGGCGCAGCCTGGTCGCAGGCGCGCTCCGTGCCGGGGCCGGTCCCGCTATCGCGACGAGCGCGAGGCACAGTACAACAATGGCAGGACGCAAACCTTTCGGTAGATTCGCAATAATCATTGTCGCCGCACCTTGCACGGGTTACATCTTATCAGAAAGTGGGGGTAATGTAGCTGGTACCCCTGTATAATCTACATTGTAGTCTGGCAACAATCAGTTGTCAAGTGTGTCAACTGCGCTTTAGCGGCGGATGCGCCTGTAAAGTAAAACAGGAGTAAGCGTTCAGACCTCAGGTTTCAGCAGTAGGGCTAATTATAGCCCATCATCACCGCTTTTGTCATTGCGAGCCGCTGCAGGCGGCGAAGCAATCTCCATAGTGTTATTTGGGGATTGCTTCGGGCAAAAAGCGCCCTCGCAATGACAAAGACTTGATGTTTTTTTCACTCTTCTGAACCTTTGAGGCCCAAAATTCTTTACAGATGAGACAAGATTTTGGACACGGACAAACACGGATAGATAAAAAATCATATCATCTCAATAATCCGGGGCGCGAATCTGTAGGGCGGGTTTCTTATCCATGCGCGTCAACCTAAGGCTAGCGACCGCTGGTTGAGTAGCCGAAGGCGTATCGAAACCCTTGTACTGAGCCTGTCGAAGTGAAGGGAGCGGGTCTCGCCCAAGCCGCTTGGTCTCGATAT